>NZ_LZJB01000281.1:0-60808 GCF_001666895.1 Mycobacterium sp. E3298 | reverse complement strand
TCGATGTCGGCGACCGTCTCGCCGATGGTGCCGGGCAGCCGCTCGTCCCACACCTGCTCGGTGCGCCCGGCCACCGCCACGGCGGCGCCGTCGGCCGCCAGGGCCAGCGCGATCGCCCGGCCCAGCCCGCGGCTGCCGCCCGTGACGATCGCGGTCCGCCCCGACAGGCGCCCCGTCATCGCGTCACCCCGTGCACCACGATGGCGGTCGTCTGCTCCACCCACGCATCGTCGAGCTCGTCCTCCGGGCGCAGCAGCATGCGCAGCATCGTCGCGCCCCCGATCAGCTCGATCAACCGGTCCGGGTCGACGTCGGGATGGGCTTCGCCCCGGTCGACCGCGTCACTCAGCCGCACCCGCACCGTCGCGAACAGGTCCGCGAAGCGGGACATCACCCGCGCGTTCAGCGCGGGATCGGCCGTCATATCGGCGACCAGCCCGGGCAGGGCGGCGCGGACGACCGGGGTGGTGAAGACGTCGCGGGTGGCCTCGATCATCATGCGGACGTCGGCGGCGAAATCCCCGGCCGGCGCCTCCAGCGCGGTCGGCGCCACCGGGAAGGCCGCCTCGTGCACCAACTCGGCCTTGCTCGACCACCGCCGGTACAGCGCGGATTTCGTGGTTCCCGCACGCTCGGCGACCGCCGCCAGGCTCAGGTTTGAATAGCCCATTTGGACAAGCAGTTCCGCGGTGGCCGATAGGATGGCCGAGTCGATACGCGGGTCCCGGGGGCGGCCGGCGCCGGGGGCCTTGTCAATGTCGGACGGGTCTGCTTTCATAACGCTACCTACCGTATCGTAATTGCCGCGCCCAGGTCTCAAAGGGAACGTCTCAAAGAGAACGAAGTCTCACAGAATGGAGGCACCCGTGGCCAACGAACCCGTGCTCGACAAGGTCGACCGACTTCAGCGCTCCAGCCGCGACGTCACGACGCTACCCGCCGTCATGTCGCAATGGCTGTCGACCGTCCTACCCGCCGGTGCGAACCCGGAGGTCACCGTCGAAAGCGGCGTCGACTCGACGGGGATGTCCTCGGAAACGATCATCCTGACCGCCCGCTGGCAGCAGGACGGCGAGCCTGTCGAGCAGAAGCTGGTGACCCGGGTCGCCCCCGCCCCCGAAGACGTGCAGGTCTTCCCCACCTATCGGCTTGACCACCAATTCGAGGTGATCCGAAAGGTCGGCGAAATCACCGACGTCCCGGTCCCGCCGGTGCGCTGGCTCGAGCCCACCGGCGAGGTGCTGGGCACGCCCTTTTTCGTCATGGACTACGTCGACGGGGTGGTGCCGCCCGACGTCATGCCCTACACGTTCGGCAACAACTGGTTCGCCGACGCCCCCGCCGAACGCCAGCGCGAACTGCAGGACGCGACCGTCGGGGTGCTGGCCAAGTTGCATTCAATCCCGGACGCCCAGAACACCTTTGGCTTCCTGTCCGACGGGCAAAACGGCGACACCGCGCTGCGCCGGCACTTCAACTGGGTGCGGTCCTGGTACGACTTCGCGGTGCCCGACATCGGCACCTCACCGCTGCTGGAGCGGACCTTCGCCTGGCTGGAGGAGCACTGGCCGGCCGAACAGGCCAGCCGCGAGCCCGTGCTGCTCTGGGGCGACGCCCGGGTGGGCAACGTGCTTTACCGCGACTTCTCCCCGGTGGCGGTGCTGGACTGGGAAATGGTCACGCTCGGACCGCGCGAGCTCGACGTGGCGTGGATGATCTACGCCCACATGGTTTTTCAAGAATTGACCGCCCTGGCCGGGCTGCCCGGACTGCCGGAGGTGATGCGTGAGGAAGACGTCCGCGCCACCTACCAGCGGCTGACCGGCGTGGAGGTCGGCGACCTGCGCTGGTTCTACGTCTACTCGGGTGTCATGTGGGCCTGCGTGTTCATGCGCACCGGCGCGCGCCGGGTGCACTTCGGCGAAACAGAGAAGCCCGACGATGTCGAATCGCTGTTCTACCACGCCGGATTGATGAGGCGTTTGATCGGAGAGGATCAGTAATGCTCGGACCGCTCGACGAGTTCCCCGTACATCAGATCCCGCAGCCGATCGCGTGGCCGGGCTCCTCGGACCGCAACTTCTACGACCGCTCCTACTTCAACGCCCACGACCGCACCGGAGACATCTTCGTCATCAGCGGCATCGGCTACTACCCCAACCTCGGTGTCAAGGACGCGTTCTTCCTCGTCCGGCGCGGGGACACCCAGACCGCGGTGCACCTGTCCGACGCGATCGACCAGGACCGGCTGAACCAGAAGGTCAACGGCTATCGGATCGAGGTCGTCGAGCCGCTGCACAAGCTGCGGCTGGTCCTTGACGAAACCGAGGGCATCGCGGCCGATCTCACCTGGGAGGGGCTGTTCGACGTCGTGCAGGAGCAGCCGCACCTGATGCGGTCCGGCAACCGGGTGACCCTGGACGCCCAGCGGTTCGCCCAGCTGGGCAGCTGGAGCGGTCGCATCGCCGTCGACGGCGAGGAGATCGCCGTCGACCCCGCGACCTGGCTCGGCAGCCGCGACCGGTCCTGGGGCATCAGGCCGATCGGCGAACCTGAGCCCGCCGGGCGACCCGCGGACCCGCCGTTCGAGGGCATGTGGTGGCTCTACGTGCCGATGGCGTTCGAGGAGTTCGCCATCGTGCTGATCATCCAGGAAGCGCCCGACGGCTTCCGCTCGCTCAACGACTGCACCCGGATCTGGCGCGACGGCCGCGTCGAGCAGCTGGGCTGGCCGCGGGTGAAGATCCACTACCGGTCCGGCACCCGCATCCCGACCGGGGCGACGATCGACGCGACCGCCCCCGACGGCACGCCGGTCCACTTCGACGTGGAGTCCAAGCTGCCGGTGCCCATCCACGTCGGCGGCGGCTACGGCGGCGACTCGGACTGGCTGCACGGCACGTGGAAGGGCGAGAAGTTCGTCGAACGGTTGACCTACGACATGACCGACCCGGGGATCGTCGCGCGGTCGGGTTTCGGCGTCATCGACCACGTCGGCCGGGCGGTGTGCCGCGACGGCGAGCGCGAGCCGGTGGAGGGTTGGGGACTCTACGAGCACGGCGCGCTGGGCCGCCACGACCCGTCGGGATTCGCCGACTGGCTGACGGTCGCCCCCTAGGCAGCCCGCGAACGTCGACTTGTCGGAGATTTTCGGGCCATCTCGCGCAACAAGTCGACGTTCGTGGGTGTCGGGCATTCGCCCTACGAAATCGCAAGAATTGCGGTTGACTGTTCCCCGTGCCAAATCCGCCGTGGATCGTCGACGTTGTCGTGGTCGGTGCAGGATTCGCGGGGCTTGCCGCGGCGCGCGAGCTGGCCCGCCAGGGTCATGACGTCGTGGTCTTCGAAGGCCGCGACCGCGTCGGCGGTCGGTCCTTCACCGGCAGCGTGGCCGGGTTGCCCGCCGATCTGGGCGGCACTTTTGTCGGACCCACCCAGGACGCGGTGTTGGCGTTGGCCGCCGAGCTCGACGTCCCGACCACTCCTACCCATCACGACGGCAAGAACGTCATCCATTGGCGCGGCTGGACGCACTCTTACCGCGGCACCATTCCCAAACTCTCGCTGACCGGGCTGCTCGACATCGGCCGATTGCGTTGGCAATTCGACCGGATCGCCCGCAGCATCCCGGTGGACGCCCCCTGGGACGCGCGCCGGGCGTCCGAGCTCGACGACGTCTCGCTCGGCGGCTGGCTGCGCTCGGTGCGTGCCACCGCGTCGTCGCGTGACCTGCTGGCGATCGTGTCCCGGGTGACCTGGGGGTGCGAGCCCGACGACGTCTCGATGCTGCACGCGGCCCGCTACACGCACGCCGCCGGCGGCCTGGACCGGCTGCTCGACGTCGAAAACGGCGCCCAGCAGGACCGTTTTCCGGGCGGCACCCAGCAGATCGCCGAGGCCGCGGCGGCCGAGCTGGGCACCCGCGTGGTGCTGGGCGCGCCGGTCCGCCGCATCGACCGGCACGGCGCGGGGGTCACGGTCACCACCGACGTCGGCCAGGCCGAGGCCGGATTCGTGGTGGTCGCGGTCCCGCCCGCCCACCGCGCGTCGATCGAGTTCGCTCCCCCACTGCCCGCCGAGTATCACCAACTCGCGCGGCATTGGCCGCAGGGCCAGCTCAGCAAGGCCTATGCGGCCTACTCCACACCCTTCTGGCGGGCCGACGGCTTCTCCGGGCAGGCGCTGTCCGACACCGGACCGGTGTTCATCACCTTCGACGTCAGTCCGCACGCCGACGGGCCCGGCATCCTGATGGGGTTCGTCGACGCGCGCGAGTTCGACGAGCTGGCCCCCGAGCAACGTCGGCACGCGGCGTTGAGCGGCTTCGCCAGGTTGTTCGGCGACGACGCGCTCAAACCGCTCGACTACGTCGACCACCGTTGGGGCGCAGAGCAGTTCGCGCCCGGCGGCCCCACCGCGGCGGTTCCTCCGGGATCGTGGACCCGATTCGGGCCGTTCCTGCGCGAGCCCGTCGGCCCGATTCACTGGGCCGGCACCGAGACGGCGGACGAATGGACGGGATTCCTCGACGGCGCCGTGCGGTCCGGCCAGCGGGCGGCCGCCGAGATCACCGCCCTGTTATGAACTGATCCGCACGTCCGGGATCACCGATTCGGCGAGCGCCCGCAAATGCCGATTCACCTCGCGCGGGTGTTCCAGCATCGAGCAGTGGCCGCCGGGCAGCTCGACCAGGCCGACGACGTTGGGCGCCGTGCCCGCGATCCGGCGGGCCTGGCTGATCGGGGTCAGCCGGTCGCGTTCGCTGCCGATGACCAGCGTCGGGACCGTCAAACCGTCCAGCTCCAGGTAGCGCGACCCCAAGGCGGCGACCAGCATCCTGGCGCAGCCGGCGCGCCCCGCGGGTGACGTCTGTTCGAAGAACTGGTGCACGATCCTGGCGATGCCCGGGTCGGCCTCCTTGCCCACCGCCAGCATGCCGACCAGATAGCGGCTCGGAATCCGGGCGGCGGTCGGGATCGGGAACCCGCCGAACGCGTGGATCAGCGCGCGGGCGGCGGCGACTCGCGCGGGTGACAGCCCGTGCGGCACCGACAGCAATTGCACCTTGCGGACCAGATCCCCGGTGGTGGTGTTGATCAGCGCGACGGCGTCCGCGCGGCGGCGAACCATGTGCCGGTACCGCGCCGACCACGCGGCGATGGTGATGCCACCCATCGAATGCCCGGCCAGCACGGCGCGCTCGTGCGGCGCCAGCGTCGCATCCAGCACCGAATTCAGATCGGAGGCAAGGTGTTTCAGGCTGTAGCCGTCGCGGCGGGGCATACCGCTGCGCCCATGGCCGCGGTGGTCGAAGGCGATCACGCGGTAGTCGTTGGCCAGGTCCGCGATCTGGTATGCCCAGGCCCGGATGGCGCACGTGATGCCGTGCGTCAGGACGATGGGGTAGCCGTCGGCGGGCCCGAAGACCTCGGCGTGCAGGCGGGTGCCGTCGGTGGCCCGGACGCTCACGGTCTGGCTGGGGGGCAACACGTCGGGATAGGGGTCGATCACGCGAGCCGATCGCCGAGCACTCATCGCCGCTCCCCCATTCAACTCGGCCTCGTCGCCGCAGTTAAGGACTGTCGCAAGTTTATCCCCCACGTCCGTTCGGATTCGGTAAATCCGGCAAACCGTTTCTCGTATGAGACGCTAACACCCGTGTACCCGATGTCCCGTCGGGAATTCATCGCGGCGACCACCGGTGTGGTGGGCGGCGGACTGATGGCCGCGTGCGCCCCACGGCGTCCGCCGCCCGCGCGGCCGCCCCCACCGGACACCCGGTCGATCCTTGTCGTCGGGGCCGGGATGGCCGGCCTGTCCGCCGCTCGTGTCCTCGCCGACGCGGGATGGCCGGTGCGGGTGATCGAGGCCCGCGACCGCATCGGCGGCCGCATCCACACCGACCGCGATTGGGGCGCACCGCTGGAGATGGGAGCGTCGTGGATCCACGGCACGGCGGACAACCCGTTGCTGGAGCTGGCGCGGCGGGCGCAGGCTCAGCTGGTCACGACCGACTATTACGGCTGGGCCAAGCTGGTCGTCGATCCCAAACTCCCACCGCTGGACTATGACCCGACGCCGTGGCGCGCGTTCGTGGAGCGGGCGCGTTACCAAGTCGACGCTGGCAGCCTGGCGGCCGCCGTCAACGCGGCGGCCGTCTCCGAGGGCCTTTCGGCCGCGGACCGCGCCCAGCTGGCCTTCTACCTGACCACCGAGATCGAGGACGAATTCGCCGCCGACGCGGATCAACTGTCCGCCATCACTTTTGACGAGGGCGATTACACCGGCGGCGATCAGGACGTCATCACGAACGGCTATGACGCGCTGCCGAGGCTCCTCGCCGGCGGGCTTCAGGTCGAGTTGAACACACCGGTGACCGGAATCGCGCAGCGCGACGACTCCGTCACCGTTCGCGCGAAAGCTCGGTCGTTCCAGGGCCCCGCCGTGATCGTCACCGTCCCGCTCGGCGTGCTGAAAGCCCGTGCCATTACGTTCGATCCGCCCTTGCCGAGCCGCCACAGCCACGCGGTGGACGCCCTGGGGTTCGGGGTGCTGTCCAAGAGTTTCTTCCGCTTCGACCGGCGCGGCTGGATGGTGGACAACGCCTTCTATCAGTACCTCGCCGCCGACAGCGGCACGTGGGCGCAATGGTTCACGCTGCCCGCCGCGGCGGGGCCAATCGTGTTGGCGTTCAACGCCGGCGGGCGCGGCCGGGCCGTGGAGTCCTCGGCCCCACAGGATCTGATCGCCACCGCGAGGCCCATCGCCCGCCGCCTGTTCGGCGACGCCGCGCCCGTGGAGGTCAAGACATCGGATTGGAGCGCCGACCCGTATGCGCGCGGAGCCTACTCCTTTCATGCGCCCGGCTCCGGCCTCGACGACCGGCGCCGGTTGCAAGAACCGGTCGGCGACCGGCTTTATCTGGCCGGGGAGGCGGTCGGCGTCAACAACCCGGCGACGGTGCACGGCGCCATGGCCAGCGGTCGCTACGCCGCGGACCAGTTGATGCGCCGATTGGGCCGCTAGGACGCGAGCCCGCGGAGTCGCGTCGCCGTGTCGTGCTGCGGCTCGTGCTGCCGGGCCGGGCCCGATACCAGCCGCCGGCGGGCCGTGGTCGCGCCTTCGATGTGCGCCAGGGCGGCATCGACCGAGTCGGCAATGGGCAGGCAGTGTTCGGGCAGCACCCGCGTGAGCCGGCGCAGCGCCGCGCCGCTGACGATGCAGCAGCGCAGCTGGGCTTGCCGATGCTCCTCGTTGAGGGCGAGCAGCGCTCGAAGGCCCGAACCGGCAAGGAAATCCAGGCCGGTGAGGTCGAGGACAAGCGGGGCCCTGAGCCGAGAAAAGCGCCGAATCGCCTCGGCGATCAGGTCCGTGTTGGCCGCATCGATTTCTCCCTCGACGCGTAAGACCGTGGCGGTGCTGCGGGCGTGAACGTGGATTTGCACTCCGGCGCAATCGATTTGGTAGCGGCTACGGGGCTCCCCGAGCAGCTCGGGCGTATGTCGATCGGGTGTACGTAGATCGGGTGAAGCAGTCATGTGAATGTGCGCCCTTCAGGCTTGATAAGGCAGGGCGAGCGACGACGGTGTCCGTTTGGCGCCCGTTGATAACGGCAGCTGGGGACTCAACCTGACCCAAGCCTACCGGCAATGGCGACCGGCGGTGCTCATAACCGGCCACCCGCCCTCGGCCGCGCGACCCGGATTCGCCTTCAACCAGGCGTTTTCACCTACGGCTCGCCGTGCGAAAAACATCGTTCGGCGCGTCGGCTTGGGGCCTGGCGATTCAATGCGGCCCGCGGATCTGACCTGCGGCTCAGCGGCGTGTCGCGATCACGACCCCGCGGTCAGGTGCCGGAGGGTGGTGTGCGGGCTCTGACCGTAGGTCTGCCGGTACAGCACCGCGAATCGGCCGGTGTGCGCGAAACCCCAACGCTGGGCGATCTCCGTCACGGTGGCGTGGGACGGCGTGGCGGCCAACAAGTCTTGATGGGCCCGGCTGAGGCGGACGCGGCGGATGTATTCCGTTGGGGTGCTGCCGAGTTGGCGGCGGAAGAGGTATTGCACCGCCCTGGGCGTGAGGTGCACCGCGGCCGCGACGTCGTTGATGCTGACGTCCCCGCCGGCGTGTCGATGGATGAAAGCCACTGCGTCCTTGAGCGTTTCGGGCAGTGCGGGCTCATTGGCCAGGTCCAGCTCCGTGACGTTGGACGGGTAACATTCCAGCAGCGCGCCGGCCAGCAACGGGGCCAGCCCCGCGACCACGAGTGGCTGGTCAGCTGTGTCCGGTCCGGCCAGGGTCAAGGCGACGTAATCCAGCGCCCGGTGCCACGCCCGCACGGCGGCGCGCGAACGCGGGCGCCAATCCGAAAAATGAATCTGCCGGGCTGGCGGGGCACCCCAGTCCGCGGCGACCTTGTGCAGCACGTCGGCGGCCAGGCTGACCACATCGAACCGGGCGCCGTTGCACTGCAACACGCACGGCATGCCTTGGGCGACCAGCACCGGGAAATCCACCGTCGCGGGCGGCCCCCCGGCGACGCTCATCGAGCCCCCGCGGGGCTGGATCACGATGATGCTTTCGGAGGCCACAATCTCCAGCGAGACGCGGCCCTGGATCATCACGTCGTCGACCGTCGCGGCGCCCGCTTCGCACCGCCGATGGGAGACGGCCGACCGGCTCGTGAGTCCGGCGATGCGCCAGGCGGGATGGTAGGCGCCGGCCAGGAACTGCCGCGCGGCCCGCGGATCGACGGTGCGGAACTGGTCGCGCCGAAGTGCCGAGCCCGGATCCCGGGCTTGCCGCACAGCATCGCCCATGCGGCTGGGGTCGGTTTGGTCCGTAACGGGCAGTCGGCCGACCGCGCCGGCCACCTCACCGGGGCCGGTGTTGTCGGTAACGCTCGTCAAGGCGGTCATAGTCGGCGCTCCCCCAGGGTGTTGCGCGCTGCCCTCATTGCATCACCGGATGCCCGATGACTGCAAGCGTTGCGGCATCCAAGTTGTGGAACCCGCCCGTTGGTAGATGTTAAGGCAGTCGAGCGCGATCCGGTCCCAGGCATATCGAGACAGCGCACGACTGCGACCGGCAGAACCCATGCTCATACACTGAAACCTCTGCGCGAGAAGGCTTCTCAACGCGGCTGGCAACTGGGTGGGAGTTTCCGGGCGCAGCACGAGGCCGGTGACGTTGTCCACCACGGCGTCCCTGAGCACGCCGACGCCGTAGGCCACCACCACCACGCCGCAGGCCATCGCCTGTAGCACCGCGGTGGCGCGTGGAGGTTGTCGCGGGGTGCAGGCGACCACATCGGCGGACCGCAGCAGCATCGCCAGTCGATCGCCGGAAACGGTGCCCGCAAACCGGACCCGGTCGGACACCCCCAACCCGGCGCCGAGAAGTTGTAGTTTGAGCCGCGCCTCGTCGCACTCACGATTCGAGGCTTCCGTCTCCGCCAGCACCAGTTCCGTGCCCGGGACCCTGGCCAGCGCCCTGATGACAATGTCGAAGCCGTTGCACGGCTTGGGGTTCGGCGCAAGGCACACAATGCGATGCAGGTCGGTGCGGGCCTGCGCCGGGCCGCTCGAGTTGTATCGCTCGACGTCCACCCCGCTTGTCAAAGCGGATACGCGGGCCCGGCTGCGGCGCAGCCTGGCGAGCGCGTCGACGTCGTCGGAGCTCTCACCGGTGACCCAGTTGGCGCTGCGAGCCAACAGCGGTTCGACGCGGAGCCGTTCGCCCTCCGCCGGCGCGCCCATGGGTGAGGGCGCCGCGGCCTCGGTGGCCAGGCCCAGGAAACTCTGGACGGCCGGCACCCCTTGGCGCCGTGCGGCCAGCTGGGCGGCCAAACCGCCCAGCCACCCGTACGCGTGCACGACGTCGGGCGCCTCAGCGGACCACTCGTCTGCGAGCGCCCCCGCCCAGTCGCCGACGTAGGGCAGCACGTCCAGGTCCGAATTCGTCGACCGCGGCCCGACGGAGATCGACACTGTGCGGTGGCCGCAAGTTCCGATCCCCGCGGGCCGCCGTCGGTTCTGCCGGACGAACCTGGTGACGGCATTTCCGCGGGCCGCCAGTGCGGCGGACAGTTCCTGCGGGTCGTCACCGACAATGTCGTCGCCGCTGACGATCGCAATCCTCACTTCAACCCCGTTGCGTCGCCCATGGCGTGATGGCGTACCCGGCCCCATACCGGCGAAACCGTGGCGGCGCGGGGCTTCGCCTGAAGCGCCTCCGTTTCGCATGGCGGATAGCCGCGGTGGGGCGGGATCGTTCGCCGGACTGTGGTGTGGTCGTCGATTTGGAAGACTGAAAGGGTGGCCAGCGACCCGCATCGGCCCGCCGTCGAACTGGTAGTCCTGTTGTCCTCGGCGGGGGGGTTGGACGCGCTCTCGACGGTCCTCGGTGATCTGCCGGGCGATTTCCCGGCCGCCATCGTCGTGCAGCAGCACCTCGGCGCCCACGACAGCGTCCTCCCGGCGATCCTTCGGCGGCAGACCGCACAGCAAGTCTGTTGGGCCCACGACGGGCGGCCCCTTTGCCCGGGTCAGGCGGTGGTCTGTCCGCCGGGGATGCACCTTGAACTGACGCCCGACGGCTGCTGTCGCCTGCGCCCGATCAGGGATCTGGGCGTGCGCCGCTTCGACGTGCTGCTGCGGTCGGTCGCCGCCTCGTACGGACCGCGCAGCGTCGCGGTGGTGTTGTCGGGCTCCGGGCAGGACGGGGCCGCGGGTACCTCCGCGATGAAGCGGGCCGGCGCCATCGTCATCGCGGAGAGTCCGGAGACGGCCCTGTACACGTCGATGCCCGTGGCGGCGGCGGCCGCCGGCGCCGACCTCGTGCTGCCGATCCACCAGATCGGCCGCGTGCTGACCGGCATCGTCGAGGGAGCGCCGCTGCCCGAACCGCCGCCGCACCACGGTGGCGACCGGTGCGGGGCGGAGGACGTCGGCGAACTGCCCGAACTCCGGCGCAGCGACCTGGTGAACACCGCGGCGGGCCGGGCCGACCTGGCGCGCGAACGCGCCGAAGAGCTCAGCCGTCGACGCAGGGACCTATCCGCCGGACTCGGCGCCACCACCGAATCGGTGGCGATGGCGCGACGCAGGGCCGCGGAGTCGCGGCGGCGCGCGCAGTTGGCGCACCAGGCGGCCGAGGAAGCGGCCGCGCGGTGGGGCCACTGACGCGGCTAGCTCACGACCTCCATGAGCAACAGGGCGCCCCCGACCGTGCCCTCACCCGACCGGAACGACGTGCACGTAACGCGCACCCGGGTCGGGCGCCCCCGGCGGTTGATCGCGTCGACTTCCGTCTCACCGGAACTGTCGGCGTCGACGAACGCATTGCCGATCAAGGACCGCACGCTGTCCAGGGGCAGGCCGATGTCCAGGGCGGTCAGCCGGGTTCCCACCGCCTCCTCGGACCGCAGGCCCCACAGCTCTTCGCACCCGCGGTTCCACAGGATCACCTTCATCTCGCGATCCACCACCACCATGCCCATCTGGACCGAGTCGACCAGCGAATCGAGGAAGACCTTCGCCTCGTCGAGTTCGAGGCTGCGTTCCCGCAACATGTCGTTGATGGTGTGCAGTTCGTCGTTGGTGGACTGCAGCTCCTCGTTCATCGTCTCGAGCTCTTCGTTAGTGGACTGCAGCTCCTCGTTGGTGGTCTCCAATTCCTCCACGGTGGACTGCAATTCCTCGTTGGTGGTCTCCAGTTCCTCGTTGGTGGACTGCAACTCCTCGTACGCCACTTCCAGCTGGCGATTGGTCTGGACCACCTTGTCCAGCAGCGCGCGCGTCGCGCTGACGTCGAAGAACACGATCGACACGCCCAGCAGCCCGTTCTCGGCGTCGACCAGCGGATTGACGTGGATCTCGAACCAAACGGTCTCGGCGCCCGGTCGCTGCCACTTGACGTCTTGGATGCGCGCCGAGCGCCGCTCCACCTTGGCCTGCTCCAGATAGGCGCGCAGCTCGACCGGGCGGTAGGAGACTTCGAGGTCGCGCAGCAGCCGGCCGATGTCGCGGGCCGAGAGCCCGAACAACGTCTCGGCCTGCTGGTTGATCATCGCGACCGTGTCCTCGCCGGTGACCACGATCTGGGCCACCGGGCTGGCACGGAAAGCCAAGTCGCGCACCGTCGTCAGGCCCGTGAGGTCGACGTTGCGTTCGTAGAACGCGCCGGCGGGGTCGTAGCGCTCGACCCCGCTGTGGCTTCCGACCGCCTTGCGGAAGATGCGGTGCTTGAGGTTCAGCGGCGTGAACCGGTCGCCGTGGCTGAGCAACATCTCGGCGTGCCCGAGGAACAGCGTGCCCTGCGGTGCGAGCGCAAAGTGCAAGCGGCCCAGGACGTTTCGCTGAGTCTCGGCGTTGAGGTACATGAGCGTATTGCGGCACACCAGCAGATCGACGCGGGAGATGGGCGCATCCTTGACCAGATCGTTGCGACCGAAGATCACCGCGCGGCGCAACTCCTTCTGAAACACGTAGCGGCCGTTGACCTGTTCGAAATAGCGCGCCAGGAGATCGGGCGGCACCGACTCGACGGCCTTGGCGTCATAGGACGCCGCCCGCGCCTCGGTCAGCGCGTCCTCATCGATGTCGGTGGCGTAGATCTTGACCCGTTGCCGGAAACCCTCGGCGCCCAGCGCCTCGGCCAGCAGCATGGCCAGCGTGTAGGCCTCCTCGCCGGAGGCGCATCCCGCGCTCCACACCCGAATCGGATCGCCGGGACCACGCTCGGCCAGCATCCGCGGAATGACCTCGGAAGCGATGTACTCCCACGCGTCCGGGTCACGAAAGAAGGCGGTGACGTTGATCAGGATGGTGTTGAACAGGGCCGCGAATTCGTCCGAACTGGCCTGCAGGAAGTCGAGGTATTCCTCGAATGTGCTGTAGCCCGCCTGATCCATTCGGTGGCGGACCCGGCGCATCAGCGACGTGCGCTTGTACCCCGTGAAGTCGAAGCCCCGCGAATCGCGCATGTAGCGCAGCAGGGCCTCGAAAGCCTCGTCAGTCGTGCCGTCCATTCAAGTCCCGTCCGCATCGAGCCTGGCCGAAGGACTTGAACACTACTCGCGGTCGTCAGAATCGATCGTCGTGACCGACCATCGCCCAGACGGTCTTGCCGGACGAGGTGGGGGTGGCGCCCCACGTCCGGCACAGCGCGGAAACGATGGCCAGACCGGACACGGTTTCCGCGCCGCGCCGGCCGTCCTCGTGCCGGACCGGCAACTGGTCGCTGGCGTCCTGTACGGCGACGGTGACGGCCTCGCGATGGCTTTCGACGATTAGCACCGGGGCACTCTCGGTGTGGTGGAGCACGTTTTCGATGAAGACGGTGGCCACGGTGGTCGCGATGGGAATCACCGCGCGCCGGTCCCATTCGGTGAGCCAGTCGGTGACGACGGTTCGGGCCATCCCCAGGGTGCCGTCCGAACGGGGCAGCTCGGTGCGCGCGCGGCGCCTGATCTGCGGCGCCCGGCCGCGCACGGCATCCAGCGCCAGCTCGCGGCTCGCGTGGACGGGCACGTAGCGGGCCACCCCGACCCCGATGATCGCCCGCCGGACGGACGGTTCCGCGGACACGAGCAGGATGGGTACGTCGGGCCAGGTGCTGACGTGCCAGCGAGCGCTGGTGAAAACGGTCCAGGCAGAGGCCGTCGGCACGGTGAGCCGGTCGACGTCGACGATGACCGCGCGGGGCTCGTCCAGCGCGGCCTTGATCACGATGTCGCGCAGGCCGCGATACGTGGAGCTGTCCAGCACGCCGTCCGCCACCAGGATCGGCATGTCCTGTTGTTCTTCGGCGGCGATGCGGATGGCCGACTCAGTCACCGCCATCACCGCCGTGCGGAGCGGTGGCCGACAACCGGTCGCTGAGCACCGCCAGCGCCCGTTCGGTTTCTTCGGCGAGGCCGCTGTAACGCATCTTCAGGGGACCGGGTCCAGCCTTGTCCGCCAATTGCCGCGCCAATCGGGCCTTCTCCTGCAGGCTGCGCAGCGCCACCCACAGCGCGCCGTCGACCTCGGTGTCCCGCGCGGCCAGCAGCGCGTCGGCCGTCCAGGCGTGCCCCACCTGGCAGCGGAAGTTGCCTTCGCTGACGGACACCAGGGAGCCGTTGCAGTCCGGGCAGGTGTACCCGGACGGGGTGCCGAGCTGTTGGGTGTCGAAGTCGGTCGAAAACCGCGACATCATGGCGATCCGGTTTTCGAGCTCCATCGCGGCGTCGCGTTCCATGTTGGGGTCCTTGGTCTTCTGGTGCGACAGCTCTTTGAGGACCGCGCCGATGTCGGCGGCCGCCGCATCATGATCCAGCACGCCGGCGTCGCGCGCGTTGGCCGGCATGGCGGGGAACAACGCGTCGTCGGGTGATTGGCCGATGGTGGTACCGCCGCGGGACCGAATGGCACCCAGGCCGAGCACACCGTCGTCGAGCACGCCCGAGAGCACGACTCCGATCGCGCGGGGCCCGAATGCCAGGGCGACCGAGCGGAACAGCGCGTTGATCGCCGGCCGGTGCCCGTTCTCGGTCGGGCCCTGCGAGAGGACCACGCGGTGGTCGGCGGCCAGCAGATGTCGATCGGGCGGGGCGACGTAAATTCGCGCGGGTTCGAGTTTGGCGCCGTCTTCCGCGGTGACGGCCGGCAACGGCCCGCTGCGGTCGACGATGCGAGCCAACACGCTCGGCGCGCCGGCGGGAATGTGCAGGGTCACCAGGTAGGCGTACGGCACATCGGCGGACAAACCCGCCGCCAGCTTCGACAGCGCCTCCACTCCCCCCGCGGAGGCGCCGATCGCCACCACGCCACGCAAGCCGCCGGATTCGTCAGTCATCACTTTCGACTACCCGCATCAATAGTAGGTATTCAACTCCGCAGTAGGTATTCAACTCCGCGCGGGATAGCTGTCGGGGATTCGCAGACCTGGGTTTTCACCGCGGCCGCGGCGGGCACCCTGAGTTGTCTGGTCGCGGACAGGAGGGTGAATCATGCCGAACTCGTCGATCAAGAACGAAAAGTTGTACAAGGACCTGCGCAAGCAGGGTGACTCCAAGGAAAAGGCGGCCCGCATCTCCAACGCGGCCGCCGCGCGGGGCAAGTCCTCGGTTTCGCGCAAGGGCGGGAAGTCCGGGTCGTATCAGGACTGGACCGTCCCACAGTTGAGGAAGCGGGCGAAAGAGCTTGGCATGTCAGGGTATTCGAACCTGACGAAGGACAAGCTGGTAGCCAAGCTGCGCAATCACTGAGTGAGGCCGAGCCGCTCGGCCAGCACCAGGAAGGCGACCGCGTAATCGTTGTCGGCGGTGCGCGCCCGGATCCGCTCCCAGTCCAGCTGCTCGCGGACGGCGCGCACGGCCGGCAGCAGCCTGGCGAAGTCGCAGTAGTGCTCGCCCAGGGCGCGAAGTTGCTGGACGAGCACCATCGTCGGCGGTAGCACGGGCATCCTGACGGCGAGCACGTCGTGCTGCTCGGCGCAGTCCAGCGTGGACGACTCCACCCGCACGCCGTTGAGGCGGTGCAGCACATCCACCACCGTGTCGCCGGTGCGCGCCTTGAAAAGCCAATCCTCCGGGGGACGCTCGATGGCGAAGCCCGCATTGCGCAGCGTCGCGACGGCGTCCTCCACGTCCGACTCGGCCACCACCAGGTCCACGTCATGGGTGGGCTCCGGCGCACCGTAGGCCCACAACGCGTAGCTGCCCGCCAGCGCGAAGCGGGGGCCGTTCTCCTTCAGCGCCGACGCGGCGCCGCGCAGCGCTTCCCGCAGCTGCATGCTGGAAGCGGGTGCGTCGACGTGGGTCTCGATCGGTCCCATGGTGCCCAAGTCATACCCGGCCGACGGCCAGTGCAACCTGCGCTAACGCGGCCGGAGATTGGTAAGCCCGTTTAATCTGCCCCCAATTGGGAAAATCTTTCGAGGTGTCAACCGCTTGGCTCGGCGCCTACGAAGCCGCCGCCGTCGTAATCCCCGCCTGCAACGAGCGGGCGAAGCTGCCGGCCTGCCTGCGCGCCGTCCTCACCGCCGCCCTGTGCGCCCCCATCCCGGTCACCGTCGTTGTGGTGCTTGACGACTGCGACGACGGCAGTGCCGAGTTGGCCGGCGAGTACGGGCCCGATGTGCACTTCATCAGCGTCGAGGCGCACAACGTCGGCACGGCGCGGGCGGTCGGGTTCGGTTACGCGCGGTCGCTGGTCGGGGACCCCGACCGGTGCTGGTACGCCACCACCGATGCGGATAGCAGAGTCGACCCCGACTGGCTGGTGCACCAACTCCGGGCGCGGGCCGACATGGTGCTGGGCGTGGTGCGAGTCACCGACTGGCGCCACCACGGCGCCGAAGTCGTCAACCGCTATTTGCAGTCCTACCAAGCGAACCCGCTTTACCGGCGCGACCAACACGACCACATACACGGCGCCAACATGGGTTTCAGCGCACGGGCCTACTGGCGCGTCGGCGGCTTTCGCACGCTCGCCTCCGGCGAGGATTCCGACCTGGTCGAGCGATTCGAGGCCGCCGGCTACCGCGTTCACCGCGACACCGAACTCTCCGTCATCACGTCGGCGCGAACCCAGGCTCGGGCGCCACACGGGTTCGCTCACCACCTCAGGCAACTGGGGAGATCGGCGGCGGGTGATTGCGCGTGACGGCGGGACTGGTCAGGCATTGGCTGGAGTCGGAAAGACTCGAGCTCCCACTGCCCGCCTCCGGGCGCACCGCCGAGCGCTGGCAACGGCTCTCGTCGCTGGCCGAAGAGAACATCGTGGCGGCCAGGGTCGCCGAAGCGCACGTCGATGCGGTCGCGATTCTTCACGAGTTGGGCGGTAAGCCACCGGAATCCGGCCAACTGTGGGGAGTTTGGGCCGCGGAGTCCCCGGACGCGGTGCTCACCGCCACCGACACCCACGGTGCATTCACACTCGCGGGCACCAAGGTGTGGTGCTCGGGCGCCGGGTTCTGCACCCACGCTCTGGTGACCGCCCGGCTGGAGGACGGCACGCGGGGGTTGTTCGCCGTCCAGGTGACTGACGGGAGCGTGAAACCGCTGCCCAGCACCTGGTGGAACGCCGGCATGGCCGGCAGCGATACGCGGCCCGTGCAGTTCACCAACACTCACGCCGTTGCGGTCGGCGACCCCGGCGACTACCTGGACCGGCCCGGGTTCTGGCACGGCGCGATCGGGGTGGCCGCCTGTTGGCTCGGGGGCGCACGCCGCGTCGCAGATCCGCTATACCGTTGCGCTAAGAGCGAATCCGCCGATGCCTATTCGCTGGCCCATCTCGGCGCCGTCGACGCCGCGCTGGCCGCCGGCGACGCGATGCTGGCCGCCGCGGCGGCGCAGGTCGACGCCGACCCGTTCGACCGTACCGGCACCGCTCAACTGCTGGCCCGTCGCGTGCGCACGGTGGTGGAGCACGCGGTCGATGAAGCCATCACCCGCACCGGCCGCGCCTTGGGCCCGGGGCCACTCTGCCAGGATGGTCGGCACGCCCAGCGGGTCGCCGACCTGAGCATCTACATTCGGCAAAGCCACGCCGAGCGCGACCTCGCCGAGCTCGGGCGGCTCGCGGGCAGCCAGCGTTGAGGACGCCGTGAGGACCGCGCCGATCAGCAACAGCGCCAGGTTCGCGGCCAAGCCGCTGACCTCCGGCGGCACCCCAGCACCCCTGTGGCTAGCCGCGTTTGAGCGCGCTCCCCTGCCGGCGCTCGACCTCGCCGGATGCCGACGCCTGATCGTCGTGGCGGCCCACCCCGATGACGAAACCCTCGGCCTGGGCGCGACCATCGCACACTTGGCGGCGGCGGGGGTCGACGTCCGGGTGGTGTCGGCCAGCGACGGCGGTGCCGCCCAGCCGGGCGCGACGCTGTCCGGCCGGATTCGGCTGTCCACCACCCGTCGATACGAACTCCGCAGGGCCACAAGTATTTTGGGTTCCGCCCCGCCGGTCCGGCTAGGATTGCCCGACGGCGAGCTGGCCAACCACCAGGATCGGCTCACCGAGGCGTTGGTGGGGATATTGCGGACCGCGGGCCCCGACACCTGGTGCGCCGCCACCTGGCGAGGCGATGGACACCCGGACCACGAAGCCGTGGGCCGCGCGGCCGTGGCTGCATGCGTGCGCACCGGCGTCGCGTTGCTGGAATATCCGGTCTGGATGTGGCACTGGGCCGCTCCGGCCGACCCCGCGGTGCCGTGGGACCGCGCCAGATCGGTTCTCGCCCCGGGTTGGGCCGTCAACCGCAAACGCCAAGCGGCGCAGTGCTATCGGAGTCAGTTGCGGCCCGGTCGCGGTGAAACACCACCGGTCTTGCCGCCGTTCGTCCTGCAGCGCCTGCTCACCGTGGGGGAAGTGGTCTTCCGGTGACCACGCGGCTGCCCGACGCCTACTTCGACCGGATGTACGTCGGCACCGACGATCCCTGGCAGCTCTCGACGCGGTGGTACGAGCAACGCAAGTACGCGATCACCCTGGCGCTGTTGCCAGCCCTCCGGTATCGGCACGCCTTCGAGCCGGGCTGCTCCATCGGCACGTTGACCGCGCGACTGGCGGAGCGCTGCGACCACGTGACGGCCGTCGACGTCGCAGATGCCGCGCTTCGCGGCGCCGACGCCCGCCTGCGGCGGGCCGGCTGTCGCGACCGGGTGACGCTGACCCGGTCGTCGCTGGACGCGGCGTGGCCCGCGGGGCCGTTCGACCTGGTGGTACTCAGCGAGGTCGCCTACTACCTGGCGCCTGAAACACTCACCGCGGTGCTGCGTCGCGAATTTCCCCGGCTGGAGCGCGGCGCAACGATCCTCGCCGCGCATTGGCGTCACGACGTGACCGACTATCCACTCACCGGCGACGCGGCCCACGCCGTCATCGCGGGGACACCCGGGCTGACGTCGCTGGGCCGCTACCAGGATCACGATGTCGTCATCGAGGTGTTCGACACCGGCGACGGAAGGTCGGTGGCAGGACGCGAAGGGGTGCCGGGCGTGCGCTGAATCCGCCGCCGACGCATGACAGTGCGACCCCGAGAGTGGCTAGGAGAAAATGGGTAGGAGAAACCCTATGCGCGTGGCGACCTTCAACATCCTGCACGGCCGCACCGTCGGCGACGGGGTGGAGGTGCAACGGCTGCGGGACTGCGTGCGCCGACTCGATCCCGATGTGCTCAGCCTGCAAGAGGTCGACTGCGATCAGCCGCGGTCCGAGCGGGCCGATCTCACCGCGGTGGCGGCCGAGGCGATGGGCGCCGTGGAGCACCGGTTCGTGGCCGCGATCTCCGGCACGCCCGGGGCGACGTGGATGGCCGCGACGGGTCGAGAACAGCCCGGGACCGCCGCCTACGGCATCGCGCTGCTGTCGCGGTACCCGGTGACCAGCTGGCAGGTGGTGCGGCTGCCCCGCATTCCGATGCGCTTTCCCATGTATCTGCCGGGTCCCAACCGGGTGATGGTCGTCGACGAGGAGCCCAGGGCGGCGGTCATCGCACGGATGCGCACCCCGATGGGCGAGCTGACGGTAGCCAACACCCACCTGTCTTTCGTGCCCGGCTGGAATCGGCGTCAGCTGCGCCGGCTGGTGCACGACCTGCGCGGCTTCCCGGGCCCCCGGCTGCTGACCGGGGACCTCAACATGACACCCAAGACCGTGCGGCGCTGGTCGGGCATGCGGGCGCTGGCGGCCGCGGCGACGTTCCCCGCGCACGCCCCCGACCGCCAGTTGGATCACATCCTGACCGACGATCGCGGACTGCGCGGCAAGGCCGTTACGGCCGAGCCGATGAACATCTCCGATCACCGGCCGCTGGTCGTCGACCTCGTGCATTCGTGAATCGCCGGCCGGTTATCCCATCGCGCTGAGCCGGCGCTTGACGCGCGCGATCTCGTCTACCGAGGGCAGCGCGTCGGTGACCCGGGTGATTTCCACCCCGACGTCCACATTGGAGATCGAACGACACGTCGGGACCAGCAGTTTCGTCGCGATGGTGGCGACCTCGTCGTCGGACACCCGGCGCGGCAGCAGCGCCAGCACCGGCGAGTGGCCGAGGGCGGGGGCACCGCCCGGGTAGCCCGCGCGCAGGAACGCGACGATGCTCAAGACGCGATCGCTCAGGCCCATGTTCCACCTCGTTCATCCGGTCGTAGCCAGGAATAACCGGCCCGCGCGGTTTGAAACCCGGCACGCCCGCGAAAGCGAAAAAGGGGCCCGGCCCCTAGACGGAACCGGACCCCTTCGTCAGCGTGCTACTGGTTTTCCTTCTGACGCTCCTCGGCGGCCTTGGCGCCGGCCCGCGCGGACTCGGCTTCGGCCTCCTTCTTGCCCGCGTCGCGCTGGGCGTCGGCCTTGTCCTGCTGGGCCTGGCCCTCCTCGACCATGTCGTCGCGGCCGAGCACGGTCCCGCCGGCCTCCTTGACCTTTCCCTTGACGCCCTCGACGGCGCCCTTGACCGCTTCCTGCGGTCCGCTCTTGTCATCCCCCATGGGGTCGACCTCCCTTTTGTTTACTGTGCATCTCGCTCATACGGCGTTCCCGTCGGCCGAACCGTCAAACGCGCAGACCGCTGTGCGCGCGATCACGGAACGATTCCACCTTCAAATTGGACCGTTTGGGACGCGATCCGGTGGGTAGTAATGAGCGACCACCAACGAAAGCGGGTGAGGTTTCTTGACCACCGTCGCCGTGATCGGGGCGACCGGGACCGCCGGGTCGCGCGTCGTCGCCAGGCTCAGGGCCAGGGGCGTCGCGGTCGTGGAGGTTTCCCGCACCCACGGCGTCGACGTGCTCGACGGCGAGAGCCTGTACCGGGCGCTCAAAGGAGTCGATGTCGCGATCGACGTCGCCAACCCCGAGCCGCACGACGGTCACCCCACTGCCACCGAGACGCTGGCCGCCCGCAACGTCATGGGTGTCTGCTCCGCGCGGGGCGTGCAGCGTCTGGTGGTGGCGACGTTGGCCGGCATCGACGATCCGGTGTTCGACGGGCTGCCCTACTTCGAGGGCAAACGGGCGGCGAAAGAGATCCTTCTCGAGGGCCCGGTCCCGGCCACGGTCGTGAAGTCGACCCAGTGGTATGAATCCGCCACCGGCCCAGCGGGGCCGGTGATTTGTGACGGGAACGAGGTGATCGTGGAGGATTGGCTGATACAGCCCATCGCGGCCGACACTGTCGCCGACGTCCTCGTCGAGGCGGCCCTCGGACAGACGCACACGCCGCGCACCATCACGGGTCCCGATGCCATCCGGCTGCCCGAGCTGACCTCGAAAGTCCTTGCCCAGCAAGGCGATGGCCGTGCGGTGCGGGTGGTGCAGCCCGCCGTTCCCGCGCTCGCCGCCGGGGCATTGCTCGCCCCCGAGCGCGCGGTGGTCGTCGGGCCCGACGTCGAAACCTGGCTCCGGACGGTGCCGCCGGCGAGCACCGACGGGGACGGCGATGGCGCGACGCTGCACCGGCCGGATTTCTCCCAGACCTGACCGGTCGTCCTTAGCCAGAAAACGAAGAGTTGCCGACGGTGCGCGGACCATTCGGTGCCGGATGCGCTGGTCGAGCGCGCTGACCACACCAGGTCACCGCGGGCCGTCGTCATTTTCCTGCGCCGACGGAGGCAACGGCGTTATGGTCACCTCAGGTTGAATCCACAGCTGCCCTCACGCGAGCGGCCGTGGGCACCGGTCGCTCCTCACTCACCCATCCGATGGGGCGACGATATGACTGCTCAACCCTACCGAGTCGAACAACGACTCCACTGCTACGAAATCGATTGCGCCGGGGCGCGACTGGACGTGCAGGCGCACGGCCTGGCCACCGTACTCGGCGTCAGCGGCGAAATCGACGCGTCCAACGCCGACCTCATCGCCAAGGCGATCCGGCGCTTCGTGCGACTGCGGGCCCCGCTGATCCTGGACTTCAGCCGCGTGGACTACCTGGGCAGCGCGGGCCTTCGGGTGCTGCTGCTCGTGCAGGATGAGTGCCGGCTCGCCCGGCTGCACTGCAGCGTGATCGGCGGTGTCGCCCTGCGTCGGCTCACCCGCCTGGTGACCGGGCTCGGCCTGCCCCTGGTCGATTCGATCGGCGAGGCGCTCCAACTGATCCGCGCCTCCGAAAATGGCACGCAGTGGCGGTGATTTCAGGTCACGATTCCGTCACGATCCTGATCACGAATCCTTAAGAATTGCCGGCCCGTTCCTAAGAATTCTCAACATCGCCGGGCGGATTTGACCATTTGCTTAGTGAACGCCCGCGTTCCGTGGCCGATTCGCGGGGTTCGCGCACTTTCCGTTCCTCGCGGGCGATCACGACCACTGTTGAATTCCGCTACTTTGGTTTTCGAGGATCGGGAGCCTCTCTGGCAAGAATCAATTCGTAATTTCGAAGGACACATTCATCATGAAAATCAGCAGTATTGTCGCGCGCCGGCGGCTGGCCGGCGTCGGTGCCGGCTGCCTGCTCGGGGGGATCACCATGGGGCTCGTCGGCGCGCCGTCGGCGGCCGCAGCGCCCGACTGCAGCCCCGGCGGGGTCAACGCCACCGTCTCGTCGGCGCAGGGCTCGGCGGAGCAGTACCTGGCCGCGCACCCGGGCGCCAACGACGTGGTCAGGGCCGCCTACACCCAGCCGCGGCCGGAGGCCGAGTCCAACCTGCGGGGCTACTTCACCGCGCACCCCCAGGAGTACTTCGACCTGCGCGGCATCCTGGCACCGATCGGTGACACCGAGCGGCAGTGCAACGTCAAGGCCCTGCCGCCGACGCTGGAGTCGGCCTACCAGGAGTTCATGGCCGGTTGATCCCGGCTCGAAGCGACCCGCCACGACGCTGTGGCGGGTCGTTTCGCTTCACGTGTGAACGGCCCTCGTGACGGGTAATTGTCCAGTCAACGTGACTGGAGGGAAAGATGCGGCTGCGTCGCAGTGTGCTCAACAAGCCGGGGATCGCGCGTAAGCGCCGGGGTAAGGGCTTCGCCTATTACGGGCCCGACGGCGAGTTGCTGTCCGACCCCGAAACCCTGCAGCGCATCAAGGATCTGGTCATTCCGCCGGCCTGGAAGAACGTGTGGATCTCACCGCATCCCAATGGCCACATCCAGGCCGTCGGCGTGGACGCCGCCGGCCGCCGCCAGTACCTCTACCACACCGCGTGGCAACAGGAACGTGCCGAAGAGAAGTTCGACCGCGTCCTGGAACTGTCCACGCGCCTGCCCCATTGGCGCGCCGCCATCGCAAAAGACCTGACGCGCAGCGGCTTAACGCGTAAGCGGGTGCTCGCGGTGGCGTTGCGGCTGCTCGATCGCGGCTACTTCCGGGCCGGCAGCGAGCAGTATGCCGAGGAGAACGAGTCGTACGGGCTGGCCACCCTGCTGTGTGAACACGTGCAGGTCCGGCGCGACGCGGTGGCCTTCGACTTCCCCGCCAAGAGCGGCGTGCGGCGCACGGTGGAAATCGAGGACCCCGAAGTGGTCCGGGCGGTGCGCGCCCTCATGCGCCGGCCCGAGCGAACCGAACGACTCTTGGTGTGCCGCAACGCAACCGGATGGCTCGATGTCCGATCCGACGACCTCAACGCCCGCTTCAAGGAGTTGGTCGGGAACGAATTCACTGTCAAGGACCTGCGCACCTGGCACGGAACGGTGCTGGCGGCCACCGCGTTCGCCGACGCCGATCCGGCCGTCTCGCAGCGGGTGGCCAAGCGGGTCGAGTCCGCCGTCATGAAGGAGGTCGCCGAGGAGCTCGGCAACACCCCGGCGGTGGCCCGCGGGTCTTATGTGGATCCCCGCGTCGTCGCCGGCTACGAGCAGGGGCTGACGATCGCCGCGGCGACCCGCCGCGCCGAGCGCGCGCGTGATCCCGACGCGGCTCAGGAAATCCTGGACAAGGCCACCCGCATGCTGATCCGCCGAGTGGCCAAGGGCGCTGGCACCTCCGTGCTGCTGAAGAGCGCCTGACGCGCCGTGGGCCGGCCTCCTGCACAGGCGAGGCGCGACGAGTCGGCGCGGCCAAGGCGGGCGAGCGATCGTCGTGCTGAACACCACGACTCGCTCGACCCGACCATGGCGTAAGAGGGGCTTGGGCTACGTCGGAAACGGCGCACCGCAAGGCTTTTAGCCGAATAAAGCCGACCGGCGGCGCGTTCACAGGAAACCCGACGAATAACGGCGGCGATCGTGGGTATGCCCGTCGTGTGGGAAGCGCTTCAGCCTGCCCATTCACGTCTGACTGCGGTCGAAACGGACGGCCGTGGGCCTTCGCAGCAAACCGCACGCCCCCGTGGCTTCGGCGTCGGCCGGCGTAGCTAGCGAATCGTCATCGAAAACCGTCTGTCTAGGAGGAACACCAATGGCTAAGCAAGAGGTCTCGGACTACCTGCTGGAGCGACTGCGGGCGTGGGGCGTTGAGCACGTCTTCGCCTTCCCGGGCGACGGCATCAACGGGATCCTCGCCGCATTCGGCCGCGCCGACAACAAGCCCATGTTCATCCAGTCGCGGCACGAGGAGATGAGCGCATTCGAGGCGGTGGGCTACGCGAAGTTCACCGATCGAGTCGGGATCTGCATGGCCACCTCGGGTCCGGGGGCGATCCATCTGCTCAATGGCCTGTACGACGCCAAGCTCGACCACGTTCCGGTGGTGGCCATCGTCGGACAGACCAACCGCAGCGCTATGGGCGGTTCCTATCAGCAGGAGGTCGACCTGCTGAGCTTGTTCAAGGATGTCGCGAGCGACTACGTCCAAATGGTCACCGTGCCAGAACAATTGCCCAATGTGTTGGATCGTGCCATCCGGGTGGCGATCGCTCAGCGCGCGCCGACGGCCATCATCATCCCGTCGGATGTGCAGGAACTTCCGTATTCGCCGCCCACGCACGCGTTCAAGATGGTGCCCTCCAGCCTTGGCATCGAGTGGCCGGCGGTCGACCCCGAAGACGCGGCGGTGCGGCGGGCGGCCGACCTGCTCAACGCCGGCAAGAAGGTTGCCATGCTGGTCGGCAACGGCGCGAGCGGGGCCCGCGACGAGCTGATCGAGGTCGCCGACCTACTGGGGGCCGGCGCGGCCAAGGCGTTGCTGGGTAAGGACGTGCTGAGCGACGAATTGCCTTGGGTGACCGGCTCGATCGGACTGCTGGGGACACGGCCGAGCTACGAGCTGATGCGGGACTGCGACACGCTGCTGACGGTGGGCTCCAGCTTCCCCTACACGCAGTTCCTGCCGCAGTTCGATCAGTGCCGCGCGGTGCAGATCGACATCGACGGCCGCTTCATCGGCATGCGCTACCCGTATGAGGTCAACCTGGTTTCGGACGCGAAGTCGGCACTGCGGGCGCTGATCCCGCACCTGCGGCGCAAGGACGACCGCAAGTGGCGCGAGACCATCGAATCCAACGTGTCCCGCTGGTGGGAAACGATGGAGATGGAGGCGAAGGTCAGCGCCGACCCGGTTAACCCGATGCGGATGTTCTCCGAGCTGTCCCCGATGCTGCCCGACGACGCCATCGTCACCGCCGATTCCGGCTCGGCGGCCAACTGGTATGCGCGCCAATTGAAGTTCCGCGGCAACATGCGCGGCTCGCTGTCGGGCACGCTGGCCACGATGGGCCCCGGCGTGCCGTACGCGATCGGCGCGAAGTTCGCTCACCCGCGGCGGCCGGTCATCGCTTTCGTGGGTGACGGCGCGATGCAGATGAACGGCATGGCCGAGCTGATCACGATCAAGCGCTACTGGCAGGAGTGGGGCGATCCGCGGCTGATCGTGGCGATCCTGCACAACAACGATCTCAACCAGGTCACCTGGGAGATGCGCGCAATGGCCGGATCGCCGAAATTCGCCGAGTCCCAAAACCTTCCCGACGTGGACTTCGCCGCGTTCGCCGCGAGCCTGGGCCTGAACGCGATGGCCATCAAGGACCCCGAGGAACTCGGGGACGCGTGGCGCAACGCGCTTTCGGCGGACCGCCCCACCGTGTTGGACGTGTTCACCGATCCCAACATGCCCCCGATCCCGCCGCACGCCACCTGGGATCAGTTCAAGGCCGCCACCACGGCGGTGCTCTCGGGTGACGAGGACCGAGTCGGCTTCGTCAAGGTCGGCCTCAAGACCAAGGCGCAGGAATTCATGCCGCACAAGAAGTGACGACGCTTCGCCGGCTCAGAGGTTGGAGCCGGCGCTGCGCAGGTCGTCGACGAACAGCCGGTAGGCCTCCTCGCGTCCATCGCTGCGGTCGCGCAGCACGGCCGACGGATGCACCGTCGCCACCACGGCCGGCTCGGGGTCGACGTCGACGACGGAGGAGGGCAGCCGCAACTGCTGGCCGCGCTGGGCGGAGACCCGAAAGTCGGTGCCCAGCAAGGATTGTGCCGCGGTCGCGCCGAGGCACACGACGACGTGCGGCCGCACCGCCTCGATTTCGGCGATGAGCCAGGGCCGGCAGGCGACCACCTCGGTGCGTCCCGGCTTTTGGTGGATCCGCCGTTTGCCGCCCTTGCGGGTGAACTTGAAGTGCTTGACCGCGTTTGTCTCGTACGTCAGCGAGGGATCGATGCCGGCGTCTTCCAGGGCGCGCGCGAGCAGCCGCCCGGCCGGCCCGACGAAGGGCTCACCGGCGCGGTCCTCCTGGTCGCCCGGCTGCTCGCCCACCAGCATGATCGGTGCGCCGGGATGTCCGCGGCCGAACACCGTCTGGGTGGCGTCGGCGAAAAGCGGGCAGCCCCGGCAGCATTCGGCCGCGGCCCGAAGCGAATCCAGGCCCCGCTGCTCGGGCAGGTAATGCTCGGCCCCCGGTGCCTTGGTTGCGGTCATGGTGCTCCCTTGCCTACCCGACGGGGCTGGGGCGCCCCCACCCAGGTCGTGCGGGGGCGCCCCATCGAGTCGTGCTAGCCCTTGCCGACGATGGCGTCGCGGGCCCGGTCGAGCATCGCCGCGAACGGTCCCGCGGCCAGGTTGGCCGCCTGCGACTCGACTCCGGCGTGCGGCCGGGTGGGCGCGATCGCCTCGGCGAGCTTGGCCGCGCGGCCCATCCGCTCGAGCTCGTCGCCGCTCAATTCCTGGCCCAGCTTGGAGAATTCGTCGTGCTCCTCGTGCTCGGCGTGCGCGACGACCGCGTCGCGCAGCTGAGTCAGCAGGCTGGTGAACTCCGCGCTGTCCACGTCGAGCTTCTCCAGCTTCTGCAGGACCGTCTTGGCCTCGTGCTCTTCGTGCAGTCGCTCGTCGACCACCGCGGCGCCGTCGGAAAGCTTCCGCTTGGCCCGCGGGTGCACGATTTCCTCCTCGGCGGTTTCGTGGACGGCGAGCAGTCGGCGCAGTTCGACGAACGCCTTTTCGCGTTCTTTGCCCGACGCCGCCAGGGTTTCGGCGAACAACGATTTGATCTGCTCGTGCTGACTGACAAGAAAGTCGACCACATCGGTGGGCGACGTGATGGCGCTCTGAGCCATGATGTCCTTCCCATTTGTTCCGCGCGCGGGCTGTTGCGCGCTTCTGTTCGGCTACCCGACGAATTCGGCGACCAAACGGTACGGCCGTGCACCAGTGGGTAGTTCCTCATCAAGTCGCGAACGAGGAGAACGATGGTGACAACCGGAATGCGCAGTCGGGCGGCGATCCTGGGCGCGCTGGTCGTGACGGCCGGCTGCGCGGCGCCGGGGGCGTCGCTGGAAAGCGCGCCCAACGTGGTGGTGTGGTCGGTCGCCGCGCCCCTGCGCGGGCCGGTGTGGTCGTATCGGACGCACGCCCTCGTCGCGCTCACCGGCGACCGCCGGCTGGCCGAGGTGACCGCCGGTGACCGCCCGGGCGACGCCAGGACGCGGCTGTCGGCGCCCGTGGCGGCCGGACGCAACCTGCAGATCAGCCAGCGGGACGACCGGATCGTGTTCGTGCCGCAGCCCGAGCGCGGCAGGGTCGCCGAGGTCGACCTCGAAAGCCTGCGCCAGATCGGCGATTTCGACGCCGGGCCCGCCCCGGCGTATCTGTCCGAGGACGCCGGGTTGCGCACGCTGCTCGCGCTGTCGGCGGACGGAACGACGGTGACACCGGTGGATCAGCACGGTGATCGCAAGCTACCCACCGCCCGGATCGCCGGCGATCCCGCGGACACCATCGACGGCGCCAATCGCGGCCGCGAGATCGATTACCACGCCTATGCGCCGTCCGGAATCCGCCATTACCAAGGCTCTTCGTCACCTCCGGCGGAGCGCGGGTCGTTGGGTATCGACGTCGCGGTGTCGGCGGGCGACGGCACCGCGGTGACGCGCAGCTACGTGGCCGGCCACGACGACGCCACGCTCTACGCCGTGGATTCCCGCCGGGGCGGGGAGGGGCTCACGGTGCTGGCCAGCACCCGGCTGCGCTCCCCGATCCGCGAGTTGGGCACCGACGACACCCGGATCTACGCCGCCACCGACCACGAGGTGGTGGTGCTGGAGACGGCGAGCTTCACCGGCTTCCCGGCGGGGACGATCCCGGTGGTCCGCGCGATCGGCTACCGGGCGGGGCTGCCGCCCGCGGCCCAATCCGCGCCCCTGTCGGGCATGGCGATCGGGCCCCACCGGGTGTACCTGACCCTCGCCGACGTGCCCTACGTGGTCAGCGTCGCCAAGCCGCGCCTCTGACGCCCGGGCTTCGGCTACATTTCGGGCAGGTTGGCCGGTAAGGAGGCGCTGGCGTGACCAACCCGCAGGACCCGTATTGGCAGAACCCCTATACCTACGACCCGCTCGGCCGGGTTCCGCCCGCGCCGTCCCCGGTGGAACCGCCGCCCGTCCTGGCGCCCCCGCCCGCGGTGCCCTATCGGCCGCCGGTCAACGTGCTGGCGACGCTGTCGCTGGTTTTCGCATTCGTGTTCGCGCCCGTCGGGGCGGTCCTGGGCCACGCCGGACTGGCGCAAATCCGCCGCAGCGGGGAGCTCGGCCGGGACCGCGCCCGTGTCGGGCTGGCGCTGTCGTACGCGTTCATGACGCTCGCCGTGGTCGCCGTCGTCGCGTGGGCCACCTTGGGCGCGACCCCGTCCACCCAGACCGCCGCGCCCGCCACCACCACCGGCGCGGCGCCCCCGGCGCCCCCTGGTCCGGTCGCGCCGGACGCCCTGGCGGCGCTGCTGCCCGGCGCCGACGCCCTGCGCAACATCACGTCCGATCAAAATCTCGAGGCCGGCCAGACGTGGGACAGCCTGGGCCGATCCAGCGCGGAGGGGGCCATCGACCGGCCGGAATGCTGGGGCAGCATCGCGCCCGGAACGCCCGACGCCTACGCCGGTGCCGCCGTCACCGGATACCGCGCAGCGGAGTTCCGCGACTCGCGCAGCTTCCTGAAGTCCACCCAGGTGATCGAGGCGGTCGTGGCCTTCCACGACCCGGCCGCCGCCCGGGCACAGCTGGCGGCGTTGCTCTCCGGATGGCGCCAATGTGGCGGCTCGACCGTGACGCTCACACCCCGCAACGGGGAGTCGCTCACGTTTTCGGTCGGCGCACCCGCCGACGCCGGCAACGGCGTCACCACCCAGGATCTGACGCCCCGGGGAGTGCAGATCCGCTCGGCCCGCGTCATCGCGGCCAAGGCCAACGTGATCGTCGACCTGATGGTGTCCTGCAGCGGCACGACGGACGGCGCTCAGCCGCGGCAGGGCGGCCTGGGCATCGCCACCTACGTGCTGGGCAAGCTGCCTGGCTAGGGTGGGCCTATGAGGTATGTCGACGTCGACGGAGTGGGCCGGGTCAGCCGGATCGGCCTGGGCACCTGGCAATTCGGGTCACGGGAGTGGGGCTACGGGGAGGGCTACGCGTCCGGCGCCGCGGGCGAGATCGTGCGCCGCGCCCTGGCTTTGGGGGTGACGCTCTTCGACACCGCCGAGGTCTACGGGCTGGGCAAGAGCGAGCGGATCCTCGGCGAGGCACTCGGCGACGGGCGCGCCAGCGTCGCCGTCGCCAGCAAGATCATGCCGGTGGCGCCGTTCCCCGCCGTGGTCAAGCAGCGGGAGGCCGCCAGCGCGCGGCGGCTGGGCCTCGACCGCATCCCGCTCTACCAGATTCACCAATCCAACCCGTTGGTTCCGGACACGGTGATCATGCCGGGCATGCGCGACCTACTCGACGCCGGCAAGATCGGCGCGGTCGGCGTCTCCAACTACTCGCTCGCGCGGTGGCGGAAGGCCGACGCCGCGCTCGGTCGGCCGGTCGTCAGCAACCAGGTGCACTTCTCGCTGGCCCACGCCGGGCCGCTGGAGGACCTGGTGCCCTTCGCCGAGCGGGAGAACCGCATCGTCATCGCCTACAGCCCGCTCGAGCAGGGGCTGCTCGGCGGCAAGTACGGCCTGGACAACCGGCCCGGGGGCATCCGGGCGCTGAACTCGCTGTTCGGCACCGAGAACCTGCGCCGGGTCGAGCCGCTGTTGCAGACGCTTCGCGACGTCGCGACCACCGTCGGCGCCAAGCCGGCCCAGGTCGCGCTGGCCTGGCTGATCAGTTATCCGGGTGTCGTCGCCATCCCCGGCGCGTCCAGCGTCGAGCAGCTCGAGTTCAACGTCGCCGCCGCCGACATCGACCTGCCCCCGGACGCCCGCGAGGCACTCACCGGGGCCGCCCGCGCCTTCCGGCCGACCTCGGCCGGGCGTTTCCTGACCGACCTGGTTCGCGAGAAGCTGGGCCGCTAGGACTGCGCGGAGTCGGCGAACGCGGCGGGGCTGGCCGGTGCGCCCCGGGCCACCACCACCGGCATCGAGGTCGCGGAGTTGGTCCGCAGGATGGTGTGCACGACGTCGACCAGGTCCTCGACGGGCATCAGCTTTCCCGGCATGCAGCCGCGGGACGCCCACAGCGGGACGGCCTTCATGGCGAGGTCCATGTCCCAGCCGATGTTCATGCCCGTCGCCGCGTCCCCCTCGCCGCCCGGGCACTCGCCGACGATGAAGGTGGTGAACCCGATGTCGGGATGCTCGGCCCGCCACGCGTCCACCATCCGCTCGAGGGCGGCCTTGCTGACGCCGTAGGCGCCCAGGCCCGGCCACGGCGGCCCGAAGGTGCCCGCGTCGGAGGACAGGTAGACCGCCTTGCCGGCGGAGACCGTCAAGTGCGGCAGCGCCGCGGCGGTCACCAGCGCGGCGCCGATCACGTTGGTGTCGAAGATGCGCCGCCAGGTGGCGGCATCGGTGTCGACCATGCGGACCAGCGGGCCGACGGCCGGGGTGTAGACGATGTTGTCGATGCCGCCGAGGGCGTCGGCGGCGGAGGCGATCGCCGACCGGCACGACGCCTCGTCGGTGACGTCGCATTCGATGGCGACCGCGCCCGGGCCGGCCTCCTTGGCCGCCGCCTCGATGCGCTCGCGGCGCCGGGCCAGCAGCGCGACCTGATCGCCCCGCTCGGCGAGGCCGACACCGATGCAACGACCGAGCCCGCTGGAGGCGCCCACCACCACTGTCCTTGACATATTTGCCCTCTCTTGTAACGAGCTGCCGTCGGCAAAAACCTACCGGATAGCACCCGGCGCATGTCGATGGCTGGGCGGCCTAATTCCGGACGACGGTGTTCCGCTCCCCAAATTTGGCCTGGTACATGGCGGCGTCCGCCCGGGCGGTGACCGCGTCGACGGTATCGCCGGGAAGGGCAAGCGTGGCGCCGATGCTCAGAGTGGCGGAAATCGTATTGCCGGACACGCGGATGGGTTCGGCGGCCCGGCAGCGAATCTTCTCGGCGATCCGGGCGAGCTCGTCGATGTTGCGGACGCCGGGCAACAGGGCGAGGATTTCGTCGCCCCCGGTCCTGCCGACGGTGTCGCCACGGCGAACGCTTCCCCGAATCCGCGCTGCCACGGTCGCGAGCACGAAGTCCCCGATCCCGTGTCCCCAGGTGTCGTTGATTTCCTTGAAATGGTCCAGGTCGCAGAACAAGACGCCGACATAGGTCCCCGCCGGTTGCGGTTCCTCGAGCGCGGCGGCGAGCCGGCCGAGCGCCTCGGCACGGTTCACCAGGCCGGTCAGGGTATCGAACCGGGCGAGCCGTTCCAGTCGCTGCTCCGCCTTCACCTGCTCGTCGACGATGCGCACCGCGGCGATCATGCCGTCGGTGTTGCCGTCGGCGTCGACGTACGGTTTGCCGTGGCTCTCGACCCAATGGTATTGACCGTCGGCGGAGCGAATTCGGAACCGTTGCACGACCGATTCGCCGGCGGCGACCCTGCCCACAGCGTCGGCGACCGTCTCGATGTCCTGCGGATGGATGTGGCGGTTGAAACCTGGGCCGATCCACCCGTCCGGCGGGCGGCCCAGCGCGGCCTCCACGGACGGCGACACCCATACGACCTCGTCACCGCGAAGGAGCACGACGATGTCCACCGCGTTGTCGGCGAGGATGCGGTAGCGCGCCTCGGCCTCGGCGCGCTCGGTGCTGGCCAGCTCCTTTTCGATCAGCAGTTTCTGCTCGTTCTGGATGAACACGAAGGTGATCACCCCGACGACGAGGGTGCCCAGCAGGATCGAGAAGGTCCACTCGGCGTGCGGTCCGACCCCGAGCCCCAGGAAGATCGGCCGCGATACCGCGACGACGACCGGAAGCGCGGCGAGCAGGCCGGCCAGCCGAAGCAGCGACTTCCGGTCGGGGCGCGCGAGCAGCCAGGCGACCGGGAACCGGTCGGGGCGCGCCAGCGCCGTCGCCGCGGCGACCAGCAACAGCGCCGACGCCGTCATCAGTGCCTGGCCGGTCGAAGGCGAGGTGCCCACCAGCGCCAGCGCGTCGAAGAGGTAGGCACCGACCGTGACGAACGGGATGGCCCCGCCGGCGGCGGTGCACGCGGGCCGGACCACGCGGGTCCCGCGATCCACTCGGATCAGGCCGGTGGCCGCCGCCAGGAACAGCGCCGACACGCCTGTCTGCGGGCTCGGCCGCCCCGGCCAGCTCCATCGTGACGCACGGACCGCGTCACCGAACCACACCTGGTCGAATCCGGACGACGGCCTGCCGGTGGCGTACTCCGCGAGCACGATCACGGCGAGGGCGCCCACGACCAGCGCCAGTCCTCGCCCGGCCCACGCGCGCCCCCGCGAGGGGCTACCCGACTGGAGCAGAATCGCCGCACCCAGCCCCGCCAGCCACGCGCCCGTCCATGGCATCATCTCCGGCCAGGTCGGGTGGATGCGGGTCAGCCGGTCAACACCCGTCGCCCAGCCCACCCACGTCATCGTGGCGAGGGCGAACACCATCAGCAGGGCGATCCGCCGGCACCAGGCCACGTCGTTCAGGCACGCCTCGGGGCTCCGCCCGTCCATCGGCTGCCCCTTCCTTCCCCCAACGGCGCGCACCCGACAGTGTGCGCGGATCGACGGCCGATGCCCGAGGGCACAAGGTAATCAATCCATGGGCGAAAGGTCCCCCGGCCACCCGGGCGGGATCAGCCCCCGTCCGGGGCCTGCAGCACCACGGCCGTGTGCGCGTCCACGGTGAGCGTGCCCCCGCCGGGCACCTCCTCCGCGGGCGTCTCCTCGTCGGGGCCGGTGAACACCACGAGCTGCCAGGCGGCGCCGAATTCCTTTGGCGGCAGCGTGAATTCGATCGCCTCGTAGTGCGCGTTGAAGCAGAGCAGGAACGAGTCGTCGAGCACCCGCTGGCCCCGCGCGTCGCGGTCGGGGATACCGTGCCCGTTGAGGAACACCGCGACGGATTTCGCGAACCCCGCGCCCCAGTCCTCCTCGGTCATCTCGGTGCCCTCGGGGGTGAACCAGGCGATGTCGGGCAGCCCGTCCTGGCCGCGGCGGCCCAACGGCTTGCCGGAGAAGAACCGGCGCCGGCGGAAGACCGGATGGTTGGCGCGCAGCGCCGACACGACGCGGGTGAACTCCAGCAGGCCGTTGTCGGCCTTCGACCAGTCGATCCAGGTGATCTCGTTGTCCTGGCAGTACCCGTTGTTGTTTCCGTTCTGCGTGCGGCCCAGCTCGTCGCCGTGGCAGATCATCGGCACGCCCTGCGACAGGAGCAGCGTCGTGAGGAAGTTGCGCTGCTGGCGGGCGCGCAGCGCGTTGACACCCGGGTCGTCGGTGGGCCCCTCCGCGCCACAGTTCCACGACCGGTTGTGGCTTTCGCCGTCGTTGTTGTCCTCGCCGTTGGCCTCGTTGTGTTTCTCGTTGTAGGACACCAGGTCTCGCAGCGTGAACCCGTCGTGGGCGATGACGAAGTTGATCGACGCGACCGGGCGGCGCGCGGTGTGCTCGTAGAGGTCGGCCGATCCGGACAGCCGATAGGCGAACTCGTCGAGGGTCGACGGCTCCCCGCGCCAGAAGTCCCGGACGGTGTCGCGGTACTTGCCGTTCCATTCCGTCCACTGCGGCGGGAAGTTGCCCACCTGGTAGCCACCCGGCCCGACGTCCCACGGCTCGGCGATCAGCTTGACCTGGCTGACCGTCGGATCCTGTTGCACCAGTTCGAAGAACGTGGCCAGCCGGTCGACGTCGTAGAACTCGCGGGCCAGCGTCGACGCGAGGTCGAAGCGGAAGCCGTCGACGTGCATCTCGGTCACCCAGTAGCGCAACGAGTCCATGATCAGCTGCAGGGCGTGCGGGTGACCGACGTTGAGGCTGTTGCCGGTCCCCGTGTAGTCCATGTAGTAGCGCTTGTCGTCGTCGACGAGCCGGTAGTAGGCGGCGTTGTCGATGCCGCGCATCGACAGCGTCGGGCCCATGTGGTTGCCCTCGGCCGTGTGGTTGTAGACGACGTCGAGGATCACCTCGATGCCGGCCTCGTGCAGCGCCCGCACCATGGCCTTGAATTCCTGCACCTGGCCGCCGGGCGAGGTCGAGCTGGAGTACTTGAAGTCCGGCGCGAAGAACCCGATCGTGTTGTAACCCCAGTAATTCGACAGGCCCTTGTCGACCAGGGTGGAGTCGTTGGCAAAGTGGTGCACGGGCATCAGCTCGATCGCGGTGACGCCCAGGCTCTTGAGGTGCTCGATGATCACGGGGTGCGCCACGCCCGCGTAGGTTCCGCGCAACTGCTCGGGCAGGTCGGGGTGGGTCTGCGTCAGCCCCTTGACGTGAGCCTCGTAGATGACCGTGTCGGCGTACTGGTGGTCCGGCGGCCGGTCGTTGCCCCAGTCGAAGTAGGGGTTGATCACCACCGACTTGGGCATGAACGCGGCGGAGTCGTCGTCGTTGCGGCTGTCCGGGTCGCCGAAGTTGTAGCTGAACAGGGCCTGGTTCCACTCGAACGATCCGTCGATGGCCTTCGAATACGGGTCCACCAGCAGCTTGTTCGGGTTGCACCGCAAGCCGTTCGGCGGGTCGTACGGGCCGTGCACGCGGTAGCCGTAGCGCTGGCCGGGTTCGATGTTGGGGATGTAGGCGTGCCAGATGTAGCCGTCGATCTCGGGCAGCGGGACCCGGCTCTCGGTGCCCTCGGCGTCGAACAGGCACAGCTCCACCCGCTCCGCGACTTCGCTGAAGACGGCGAAATTGGTGCCCGCCCCGTCGTAGGTGGCGCCCAGGGGGTAGGCGCGGCCCGGCCACACCTCTCCGGTGGGCGTGGGGGCGATGGCTTCTGCGGATGTCATGGCGCAATCAATACCCTACCGGGGCCTCCCCCAAACGGTGGTTCGGAAGGCCTTGCAGCAAAACGATTTTCAGGGCCGTAACATGACCTTCACCGCCCCGTCCTGCTTCTTCTGGAAGATCTCGTAGGCGTGCGGGGCCTGGTCCAGGGGCAGCACGTGGGAGGCGAACGTGTCGACGCCCAGCGGGTCGTCGTCGGTCAGCAGCGGCATGATGTCGTCCACCCACCGCTTGACGTTGGCCTGGCCCATCCGCAGGGTCACCTGCTTGTCGAACAGCGTCAGCATCGGCAGGGGGTCGGCCATCCCGCCGTACACACCGATCAGCGATATCGTCCCACCGCGGCGGACGATGTCGATGGCGGAGTAGAGCGCGCTGAGCCGGTCCACGCCGGCGGTCTGCATCAGCCGCTTGCCGATGAAGTCCGGCAGCATGCCGGTGGCCTGCTGGGCGAACTTGGCCGCCGGGGATCCGTGCGCTTCCATGCCGACCGCGTCGATGACGGAGTCGGAACCCCGCCCGTCGGTCAGGTCCCGGATCGCGTCCCCCAGCGAGCAGTCGAGTCGCCCCAGGTCGATGGTGTGGATGCCGCGCTGCGCGGCGCGGCCCAGGCGCTCGGCCACCAGGTCGGCCGCGATCACCCGATAGCCGAGGTGGTCGGCGATGCGCGCGGCCATGTCGCCGATGGGGCCCAGGCCGAGCACGGTGACCGTCCCGCCGTCGGGGATGTCGGCGTAGGCCACCGCCTGCCAGGCGGTGGGCAGCACGTCGGACAGGTAGACGAATCGCGAATCCGGCGGGCCCACAGGGACTTTGATGTGGGTGAACTGCGCTTGCGGGACGCGCAGCAGTTCGGCTTGCCCGCCGGGGACCTCGCCGTAGAGCTCCGAGTAGCCGAACAGCGCAGCTCCCATGCCCTGCTCGCGGACCTGGGTGGTCTCGCACTGGGTGTAGAGCTGCTGGTCGCACATGTAGCAACTGCCGCAGGAGATTTGGAACGGGATGACCACCCGGTCGCCGACCCGCAGGTCACCGGTTTCGCCACCGACCTCGCGCACGATTCCCATGGGTTCGTGCCCCAGGATGTCCCCGGGTTTCATGAACGCCCCGAGAATCTCGTACAGGTGCAGGTCCGACCCGCAGATGTTGGTCGAGGTGACTTCGATGATGGCGTCGGAGGGCTTCTCGATCTTCGGGTCTGGAACCGACTCCACCCGCACATCGCGCTTCCCGTGCCATGTAACAGCCTTCATGCGCGTGGCACATACCCGCTCGGCGGGGGGCGAAACGCCGCGGCCCCTCGTCGCACAGCGTCAGCGGTGCGGACGCTTGAGGGGATGCTCGTTCTCGATCAGCGACTTCGCGATGTCGGTGAGCCGGGTGTTGGATTTCTGCGACAGCCGGGTGAGCAGCTCGAAAGCCTCGACGGCGTCCAGATTGAACCGCTCCATGATGATTCCCTTGGCCTGACCGATCATGTCCCGCGAAGCCAGGGCACTGCGAAATTGGTCTTGCCGGCGCAACATCGACCACGCCAGCGCGACGTGTGTGGCAAAGACGGCGCCCAACTCCACGGAGTCGTCGTGAAACGCGTACGGGGAGTCGGAGTAGAAGTTCAGCGCGGCCATCGTGCCGTGGCCCACGAACAATTCGTAGGACAGGATGGACCGGATCGGCGTCTGCTCGATCGCGTACCGCCGATACCGCGGCCATCGTTGGTCCTCGGCGAGGTCTTCGACGTGCATCAGGTGGTGCCGCCAGGCGGCATCCAGGCACGGTCCCTCGCCGTAGCGGTTCTGGATGGCGTCCAGCAGGATCGGGTAACGATGCGTCGCGGCCACGTTGATGACGGACTTGCTCCGCTCGGCCAGCGTGATGCCGGCGTACTGGCAACCCGCCACGTGCAGGACGCCGTTGTCGATGAGTTGATTCAGGCCCGCGGTGGTATTGCTTTCCCGGCGCTCGAGGCTGGACACCAGTTCGGCCAGCTGGGTGACCACCGCCGCACTGCCGTCTTGCACAGCACCCCCTTTCGATGGCCTGCCCTTTGGCGGCCCCCGGCAACGAATCCGCGCAGGCCGAGTGCCGAGGGCCACGCCTCGCTCATTCAAGCGTGCGAATGGAAATTCGGTGCGTCAACCCACAAAACGAAGTCTAGGTGCCAGAATACGAAGCGCAACCAAGCGGCGGCGCTCGGCGACCACCGTGCGAATAACCTTCACCAGGTTTGCCTGCACGTAACACGTTGGCATTGAACAGTTTTCGTCGCGGTCGTCGACGTTCGCGCGGCGACGCCCCGGATCTTCGCGGGACGCCGTCCTACACTCGGCTTGGTGACCTCAATCGTGATCGTTGGCAGCGGCTTCACCGGATTCACCTGCGCGCACCGTCTGGCACGCATTCTGCGGCGACGGCGCGAGCAGGTGGACATCACGATCATCTCCCCGGTGGATTACATGCTCTACACACCGTTGCTGCCGGACGTCGCCGGCGGGGTCGTGGACGCCCGCTTCGTCGCGGTCCCGCTGGCCAACAGCCTCAAGGGTGTGCACGCGGTACGCGGGCGCGTGGACGGCGTGGACTTCGATCGGCGGACGCTGACGTGGTGCGATCCCGAGGAACGCAACCACACCATGTCCTGGGACCGGCTGGTGCTCACGCCGGGTTCGGTGACGCGGTTGTTCGACGTGCCGGGGCTGGCAACCTGCGCGCGCGGGTTGAAGACCACCGCCGAGGCCCTTTACCTGCGAGACCATTTCGTGGAGCAGCTCGAGCTGGCCAACATCGAGGACGACCCGCGGGTGGCGGCGGCCCGGCGCACGGTCGTCGTGGTCGGCGCCTCCTATTCGGGCACCGAGCTGGTGGCGCAGCTGCGGGCGCTGGCCGACGCGGCGGCCAAGCAGATGCGGTTCGATCCCGCCGACGTCAAGTTCTTGCTCCTCGACCTGGCGGAGCAGGTGATGCCGGAAGTGGGCAAGAAACTGGGTGACGCCGCGCAGAAGGTACTTCGCCGGCGCGGCATCGACGTCCGGCTCGGCGTGACGCTCAAGGAGGCGCACGCCGATCACGTTGTGCTCAGCGATGATTCGCGCATCGAGACCCGCACGATCGCGTGGGTGACCGGTGTCACCGGTGCACCGCTGATCCAGGAGCTGGGCTTGCCGACCGAGCGGGGCCGGCTCAAAGTCGGTGCGGATCTGCGCGTGCCGGAGCAGCCGGACGTGTTTGCGGCCGGTGACGCCGCCGCGGTTCCCGACCTGACCCAGCCCGGCAAGATCACGCCGCCGACCGCCCAGCACGCGACCCGGCAGGGCAAGGTGCTGGCCCGCAACGTGGCGGCCAGCCTCGGGTACGGCAGCCCCAAGGAGTACAAGCACCGCAATCTGGGCCTGGTGGTCGACCTGGGACCGTGGCAGGCGGTGGCCAACCCGCTGAACATCCACCTGTCCGGGCTGCCCGCGAAATTCGTCACCCGGTCCTATCACCTGTACGCGATTCCGCGGGGGGTCAACCGATGGGCGGTGTCGCTGGCCTACCTGACGGACCTGCTGTTCGACCGGTCGGTGGTGTCCATCGGGCTGGCGTCCGAGGAGGACGCGCAATTCGCGGCCAGCGAGGGCATCCCCATGCCGAAGACCGGCTGAACCCCTCAGCCGGCCGCCTGCTGCGCCCTGGCGTAGGCGAGCTGCAAGAAGTCGGCGCCGGTCAACACGGTGAAGACGCCCGCCACCAGGCGGGTGAACCGCGGCGCGAACACCAGGCCGATCGCGAAGCCGGTCGCCACCCACATGTCCAGGCAGAACGGGCAGGTCAGCAACTCCCCCAGGCTGTGCCGAAGCGGGCTTTCGTCCCGAACCTCCTCCATGACCTCCGCCGGGCCGCCGCTGCCGGCGAAGCGGGTGAAGGGCGCCCGCAACGGGCTCGTCACCGCGTCCTTGGTCAGGGTGCGCGAGAGCTTGTGGGTGCCGAGGGTCACCGTGACCAGGTCCTGGATGCGCCAGCGCGTCGGCAACGTGCGCCCGGTGAGCAGCGCGGCCACGGTCGCGACCCCCACCACGGCGCCGTAGATCGCCAGCACCACGAGGTAGCCGCCCAGCGGCCGCGGCTCGTCGCCCCGGTACTCGTCCGCTTCGCGCCGCGCTTCGTCGACCACCTGGGCCTTGGCCTCCGCCACCTCTGCCATTGCCGCTCCTTCACTAGGGACAGCTGGCTGGGTACCCGATGTCGGTGAACGCAATCGGCGGACGGCGGGCGCCTCACGCGTCCTGGCGCGCGGACCCCCCGTTTTTCGCGGCCTTGCGCAGCGTCCGGTTGGTGGACTGCAGGTCGGTATTGGCCGCCGAGAGCGTCGCGTTGTGGTCCTCGAGCTCCAGGATCCGCGCGATGCCGGCCAGGTTGACGCCGGCGTCGACCAGCTCGCTGATGCGCTTGAGCCTGGTCAGGTCGTCGGCGCTGTAACGCCGCGTCCCTCCATCGCTTCGCGCCGGCGTGACCAGCCCGTACCGCTCGTACAGGCGCAACGACTGCACCGCGATGCCGGAAAGTTCGGCGGCCACCGAGATGCCGTATACGCCGTGATCGGGCGCCGGGGCGCCGAAATCGCTGCGTTGGTCGGTCATCACGCGTCTCCCCCAGAACTCACGGGCTCAGAAAATCTATCTATCACACTTGCGCCATTGTGTCGATAGTGCTATATCAAATCTATGTCATTGGACATAGGTAATTGCCAGACCACAGCCTAGATTGGAGTGAGAGGTGACCACCATGCTGATGCGTACCGATCCGTTCCGTGACCTCGACCGCTTCGCCCACCAAGTGTTCGGCACCGCCGCCCGGCCTGCGGTGATGCCGATGGACGCCTGGCGCCAGGGCGAGGAGTTCGTCGTCGAGTTCGACCTGCCCGGCATCAACGCCGACTCGCTCGACATCGACATCGAGCGCAACGTCGTGACCGTGCGGGCCGAGCGGCCTGCCCTGGACCCCAACCGGGAGATGCTCGCCACCGAGCGCCCCCGGGGCGTGTTCAGCCGGCAGCTGGTTCTCGGCGACAACCTCGACACCGACAAGATCGAGGCGTCCTACCGGGAAGGCGTTCTGCGCCTGCGTATTCCGGTGGCCGAACGTGCCAAGCCGCGCAAGATCACCGTCGGCCGGGGCGACACGCAGACGGCCATCGACGAGAACGCCTCGCACCGCGAGGTCATCAACGCCTGATCGCCCGGCTGGGCGGCGGCTCGATTCCGGGTAGCAGACACGGGCCGCCGCCCATCGCCGGCCCAACGGCAGGAAAGCCGGGTGCGAGATGAAGTGGGAACTCGACGGTCAAACGGTTGACGTCGAACGGGCGTTGGCCGGTGGCTCCGCGCAACCGGCCGGCTGGTTCCGCTTCTATTTCACCGATCAGCGCTGGGAGTGGTCGGAGCAGGTGCAGCGGATACACGGCTACGAGCCGGGCACCGTCACGCCCACCACCGAACTGGTGCTCTCGCACAAGCACCCGGACGATCGCGGCCAGGTCGCGGCCACCATCGACCAGATCGTGAACACCCGCCAGGCGTTCAGCACCCGCCACCGGATCGTCGACACCGGCGGCAACGTGCGCCACGTCGTCGTCGTGGGTGACCGGTTCTTCGACGACGACGGGGATGTGGCCGGCACGCACGGGTTCTACATCGACGTCTCCCCGGCGACCGGACGGCCGGATGAGGAGCTGGTCAGCGCCAGGCTGGCCGAGATCAACGAGAACCGGGCCGGCATCGAACAGGCCAAGGGCATGCTGATGCTGGTCTACGGCATCGACGCCAACGCGGCCTTCGAGTTGCTCAAATGGCTTTCGCAGGAGGCCAATATCAAGCTGCGGCCGCTTGCCGAGCAGATCGCCGAGGACTTCCGCGGCGCCGGAGGGCGCCTCGACGCCCGATCGGAATTCGACCATCTGTTGTTGACCGCGCACGAGCGCGCCGCCCAACGCAGCCGGTCATGACGACTTGCGGCGCCTCTTGCGGGCGGCCGCCACCAGTTGCGCCATGCCCTCCTCGATGCCGGCGGCGAGCGCATCGATGTCGGGTGCGGTGTCGTAATCGGCGGTGATGCCGAAAACGAACGTGTCGGCGTAGCTGAGCATCGCGACGCCGGTGCGCACCTGTAGGGCGATCGGCGGGATCGGCAACAACTCCAGCACCCGGCGGCCCATAAGCCGCTGCCGGCTCCGTGGACCGGGCACGTTGGTCGCCAACGCCACCACCGCCCGCTGGGGTATCCGCGAGAGCAGGCGAATGGCCCACGCGGACAGCGCGAATGGGGTGCGCTTGGCCGCCACCACCATTGCGCTGCCACCCTCGCTCTGCCCGCTGGCTTTGGCGTGGCTGAGTCGATCGTGCACCAGCTTGAGCTGCCGCACCGGGTCCTCCTCGTCGACCGGCAACAACGGCAGCATTGCCGACACCCGGTTGCCCGCGACGTTGAAGTGGTCCACGGCGCGGACCGAAACCGGCACGAGGGTGCGCAGCGAGTCGCGGCCCGGGCGCTCCCCGCGCGCCAGCAAGACACCGCGGTAACTGTTGGTGATCGCCGCCAGCGCAACGTCATTCAGCGTGACCCCGAAGGCCCGGGCCACCTTGTGCATGTCGGTCAACCGGGCGCGGGCCGCGCTGTACCGCCGCATCGTGGTCACCGGCCCGTGCAGCGACGAATCGGGGGCGGGATGCAGCAGCCCCGCCGCGAGCTCGGCCGCGCCGATCGCCGCGTGTTCCGCCGCGGTCACCGCAGCGAATGCGCTGCGGCCGATACCGCTCGCCCAGCTCAACGGGTTGAGGTTCACCTTGGCGGGCCCCGACCGGGCCGACAACCTGGCAGCGCCGACGTCGGCGGCGAACGTGTCGCCGTCGCCGTCGTCGCTGAACTTCGACAGCAGCTGCGTGGTGGCGATGCCGTCGGCGATGCAGTGGTGAATCTTGGTCAGCACCGCCCATCGATTTCGGCTGAGCCCCTCGATGATCCAGCACTCCCACAGCGGGCGCTCGCGATCGAGCCGGCGCTCCATCAGCGACGCGATCAACTCGAACAGCTCCGCGTCACCACCGGGATGTGGCAGCGCGATGCGGTGCAGATGGCGCGCGAGGTCGAAGTGCGGGTCATCCACCCAGTTCGGCGGGCGCAGGTCGAGCGGATGGGTCCGCAGCACCTGCCGGCACCGCGGGATCGTCGCGACCCGTTCGGCGAACGACGCGAAGAACTCCTCGTACGTCGGGGCCGGCCCCTCCACGATCGACACCCCGCCGACCGCGAGGCTCACGTGCGGATCGGAATCCTCGACCTCCAGGAAACCGGCATCCAGGGCGGTCAATTGCTCCATGGTGCTACTTTCCGCGCCGCAATGCGCTGCTGGCAGGGCCGTAAGTCCCCAAGTACTGAGGCCAAACGGCGGCTGTGGCCTCGTGCCCCCGGGCATATCGTGAGGCGGGTGACGGGAGATCAATTGAGCAGCGAGGCAGATGCTTTCGCCGCCCGCCCCGGCCTCACCGCGCCGCCCGCCCTTCTGCACGCGCGGCCGCGCATGGGCTCGGCCCGCGACCGCCGCCCGGTCCACGCCTGCCGCATCGACGAAGCGCACTGATGCAACCCACCGAAGGAAGAACACCATGAGCGATTTCACCTACGTCCGCTTCTTCGAAGAGATCGGCATCTCCGACGTCCCGCTCGTCGGCGGGAAGAACGCCTCGCTCGGCGAGATGTTCCAGAAGCTGACCGGACAGGGCGTGCGGGTCCCGCATGGGTTCGCGATCACCGCCGAGGCCTACCGGCACATGCTGGACAGCGCCGGCGCCTGGGACGCGCTGCACGCCGCGCTCGACGACCTCGACCCCGACGACGTCACCGCGCTGGCCCGCAAGGGCAAGCGGGCCCGCGAAATCGTCTACGGCGCAGGGCTTCCCCCGGAACTCGCCGCCGAGATCACCGCCGCCTACCGGCAGCTGCAGGAGGAATACGGCGAAGACGTCAGCCTGGCCGTGCGCAGCTCGGCGACCGCCGAAGACCTGCCGACCGCCAGCTTCGCCGGCCAGCAGGAGACCTTCCTCAACATCAAGGGCACCGAGAGCCTGCTGGACGCCTGCCGCCGGTGTTTCGCGAGCCTGTTCACCGACCGGGCCATCCACTACCGGATCGACCAGGACTTCGACCACTTCAAGGTGGCGCTGTCGATCGGCGTCATGAAGATGGTGCGCTCCGACCTCGCCTCGTCCGGGGTGATGTTCACCCTGGACACCGAATCCGGCTTCCACGACGTCGTATTCATCACCGGCGCCTACGGGCTCGGCGAGAACGTGGTCCAGGGCGCCGTCGACCCCGACGAGTTCTACGTGCACAAGCCGACGTATCAGGCCGGCCACCGGGCGGTGCTGCGCCGGCTGATCGGGGACAAGGCGGTCAAGATGATCTTCGTCGAGGGCGAGACGAAGAACACCACGCGCAACATCCCCACGCCGAAGGCCGACCGGGCCCGGTTCTGCGTCACCGACGACGACGTCCTCGAGCTGGCCGGCTACGCCTGCGCCATCGAGGGCCACTACGGGCGGCCGATGGACATCGAATGGGCCAAGGACGGTCTCGACGGGCGGATCTACATCGTCCAGGCGCGCCCCGAAACCGCGGCCTCCCAGCGCAGCCAGACGATGATCGAAAGCTACGTGCTCGAGGGCAAGGGCGCCGAACGCAAGGAGGTGCTCGCCGAGGGCCGCTCGGTCGGCGAGAAGGTCGCCACGGGCATCGCCAGGCGGATGGACAACCTCGGGAAGCTGTCGGAGTTCCAGCCCGGCGACGTGCTGGTCGCCGACATCACCACGCCCGACTGGGAACCCATCATGAAGATCGCGGCGGCCATCGTCACCAACCGCGGCGGGCGCACCTGCCACGCGGCGATCATCGCCCGCGAGCTCGGCATTCCCGCCGTCGTCGGCGCGGGGAACGCCACCACGACCGTGCCCGACGGCGAGCTCGTCACGGTGTCGTGCGTGGAGGGCGACACGGGGCGGGTCTACCGCGGCGAGTTGGGCTTTCGCGTCGACCACACCGAGGTGTCCGATCAGGAGCGCCCGCAGACCGAGATCATGCTCAACCTCGGCAACCCGGACCTGGCGTTCAAGACGTCGTTCCTGCCGAACGACGGCGTGGGACTGGCCCGGATGGAGTTCATCATCAACGAGTACATCCGGGTGCACCCGCTGGCCCTGCTCCACCCCGACCGGGTGGACGACCCCGAGGCCCGGCGTACGATCGACACGCTGACGTACGCCTATTCCGACGGCGCCGAATTCTTCGTCGAGCGCCTGTCGGAAGGGATCGGCACCATCGCCGCCGCCTTCTGGCCCAAGCCCGTCGTCGTGCGGATGTCGGACTTCAAGACCAACGAGTACGCCAGCCTGGTCGGCGGCAGCGGCTTCGAAGCGGCCGAGAGCAACCCGATGATCGGCTTCCGCGGCGCCTCGCGCTACGCGCACCCGGCCTATGCCGAGGGATTCGCGCTGGAGTGCCGGGCGATGAAGCGGGTGCGCGAACAGATGGGGCTGACCAACGTCGTGCTGATGGTGCCGTTCGTGCGCCGGGTGGCCGAGGCGGACCTGGTCCTGGCCGAGATGGCCAAACACGGTCTGCGCCGCGGGGAGAACGGGCTCAAGGTGTACGCGATGTGCGAGATCCCCAACAACGTCATCCTCATCGACGAGTTCGCCAAGCGCTTCGACGGGTTCTCCATCGGATCCAACGACCTCACCCAGCTGACCCTCGGGGTCGACCGGGACAGCGAGATCGTGGCCTTCGACTACGACGAACGCGACGCGGGAGTCAAAGAGATGATCCGTCTGGCCGTGGAGGGCTGCCGCCGCAACGGGATTCACTCCGGGTTGTGCGGTCAGGCGCCGTCGGACTACCCCGACATGGCCGAGTTCCTGGTTCGCTGCGGCATCGACTCGATCAGCCTGAACCCCGACGTGGTGGTCAAGACCACCCGGCAGATCCTGGACCTCGAGCGTGCGGTGCAACGGCCGAGCGTCACGCCAGCGTGACGCAGGAGCTCGAGCGTCACGCCAGCGTGGCGCTTGAGGCGTCCCGCGGTGGCTGGCGATAGAGGGCGGCGCCGGCGACGACGTCGGCCCCGGCCGCGACGAACAGGACCCGCGCTCCCGACGGCAACCGCTCGGCCCGCGCTCCGAACGCGGCGGCCAGGGCGGCGGTGTGCATGTGTTCGTCGTCGGCGACGCTGATCTCCTCGACCGGCACGCCCAGCCGGGCGCCCAGCGCGGCGCGGTATCCGGGACGGGCGGGGGCGGCGACGATCGCGTCGACGTCGGACAGGCGCACCGATTGCTCGGCAAGGCACGCCGACACCGCCCGACCGGCCGCCGCGGCGAACCGCTCGTCCATCGCCGCCGACTCGGAAAACCGCAGGACGTTGCGTGAGTCGGCGAAACCAACTGTAGCGCTGAAGGTTTCGTCACCATTTTCGCTGTGGTCGTTCACCCAGGACACCCGGCTGAGGCCGTAGTCGCCGTCGGACCAACCACACAGCATCGCCGCGCCGGCGCCCGAGAATCCGAAGTGCTCGCTCATCCCGTGGCCGGGGTCGGCGTCGCTGGCGACCACCAGCGCGCGCCGGATGGCGCGGCTGCGCATGAAGCCGTCGACGATCTGCAGCGCAGTCAGGAGCCCGCACGTGCCGTTGGCGATGTCGAAGGAGAACGTGCCGTGGGCGCCTGCGTGCGGATCCTCCGGGTTGGCGCCGATGTCGTCCTGGATCAGCGCGGCGAGCGCCGGCTCACCGAGGTTGCGGTCGCGGTAAATGCCTGCGTTGATGACGAGGTCGAGGTCTTTCGCCTCGCATCCGGCCCGCTTCAGGCAGTCCTTGGCGGCGACGACGGCCAGGTGCAACGCGCTGTGGCGCCCGCGCAGCCGCGGGTGCGAGACGTCGATCCGATCAATCACCGTGCCCATAGCGGCTCACCACATCCTCGTCCAGGGTCAACAAGACCACACCGATTTCCAGCCCGGAGGCCAACGCCAGCAACGCGATTCGCTCTCCCGGCTTGATTCGCCCGGCCTCGAGTTCCTCGACGAGCGCCACCGTGTGGGTCGTCGAGGCGGTGTTACCGTAGCGGTCGACGGTGATCACCGCGTCGTGGCGCGGGCTGTCGCCGAACACTTCCGACATCCGGGCCATTCCCTTGCGGATCGCGCGCGCGGACGTCTGGTGGGTGATGACGTGATCGATGTCGTGGATCGAAAGGCCAACGGTGTCAAGCACTTCGCTCAGCAGCAGCGGAGTGTTGGCTATCGCGGCCTTCTGGATGGCGCGGGAGTTGGTGAACATGCGCGCGCCCGGGTCGTCGCCCTGCGGATACGCCAGGCAGAGCCGGCTGTAGTCGGCCACGGTGGTGAAGCCCGCCAGCGCGATGCCGGCCGAACCGGCCGGCGCCCGCTCCAGCAGCAGCGCCGCGCCGGCATCGCCCAGGGTCAGGCAGGCCAGCTCCTTGCTCATGATGTTGCGGATGTGCCGGGCGGCATTGTTGGAGAGCTGCGAGATGTACTCACCGCTGACGACGAGCCCGCGCTCGACGACGCCCTGGCGAATCCAGTTGTTCAAGATCGTTACGCCCGTGAGCATTCCGGCGCACGCGTTGGACACGTCGAACGTCATCGCGTTCACCGCCCCGATCCCGCGCGCCACGGCGCTGCTCATGGTCGGCTCGAGCCACTGGGTCAGCCCGTCGCGGAACTTGGTGATGCTGCAGCTGATCACCACGTCCAGCGCCGCCGGATCCTGCTGCGCGGTGGCCAGGCAGTTCAGCGCCGCCGAACTGGCCAGGGTGTAGGAATCCTCATCGCCCACCGACACCCGGCGTTCGCGGATCCCGGTCAGCCGTTCCAGGTCGATGTGGGTGCGGTGGCGGGTGGATGCCATCAGCTCGTCGGTCGTCAGGTGGGTGCCGGGCAGATGCCGGCCCGCGCCCGCGACTCGCGCGACGAAGGGAGCCTCACCGCCCTCCCCGTTCGTTTCCATCACCAGCCAGTGCCGAGTCATCGATGACACCTCCTTGGCTTCGTCCTTGCGGTGGTCCTGGGCATGTCCGGTCACCCACGCATCTCGAGGACCTCGGTCACCGGACGCCGGGCGGTGGGTTTCGCGTGTGGGTCCCCGGCCGGTGACCGGCCGACCCGGATCAGCAGCTGCGGCTGGCCGGAACCGCCGGTGATCTGCCTGATGATGTCGCGGCTCTGCGACATCTCCGTCATGTGGGTCAACGTGCAGGTGGCCATGCCGGCCACAGTGCATTCGAGCAGCACCGCCGACAGCGCCTCACCGCAGCGCAGCACCTCGGTCGGCGCATCGTCGTGACGGGTGGACAGGACCACGATCTTGGAGTGGTCCGCCTCGATGGAGGCGCGGCGGCGGCCCCCACCCGCCGGCGGGAACGCGCGGGCGATGTCGACGCGCGCGGCCTCGGAACTGGACAGCAGAGCGCTTTCGGGCACGTGTTCGGCGTTCGCTTCGAAGGGTGATGTCCACCAACGTAATTCGGTCAGATAGGAGGTGTCGCTTCGGCGCAGCTGCTCGGTGAGCCGCGACGCCTCGGCCAGCCTCGGCCGCTCGTCGTCGTCGACCACGTCCAGTGAAACGTCGTATGGTGTCACCGCGCGGATCAGGGCCGCATGCAGCGTGGGCCACGCGGCCGGTGCGCCCAGGGGCAGCCGGTCGGTGCGGCGGCGAAGGATGGCTTCGGCCCGCAGCCGGCGCTGCGGCGTCACGTTCTCCACGGGCAGAAAGCCCACGCTCGCGAGGTGATCCGGCCTGCCCTCGGTGGGGAACCGTTCGGTGACGCTTTCCCAGCCCGCGGCGGCCATGGCGACCCTTAGGTGGTCGAGGGCGGCCCCGCAGCTCAGGATCAGCTCCCGGCCGGTGTGGTCGGTGGCGTGCATCGCGTGGTGCGGGTCGGCCCACAGGTGCAGCCTCGTGCCGTCGGCGACCCACCGCCAGGGCTGGCTGTTGTGCAGCGAAGGCGCGCGGCACGCGAGGGTCACCGCGTCCCGGATGACCTGCTCGGTCGGCACTTTCGCGTCCATGTCCACCGTTTCGTCGACTTCGGTGAGGCAAACTGTATGCGCCGTGCGCGGGTGCGGGCAGGGCCGTTGGTCCCCGACGGCCGGGACGTTGGCACCTGCCGAGGGCGTTATGTCGTGCGCGCCCAGAGGTCGTGCGCCTCGCGGGCGACGAGGTCGGGGCGCCGCGAGGTGTCGATCCGGTGCGCGCCGACCCAGTCGGCATGCCCGGCGGCCAGGGCGGCGGCGATCTCCGGGGTGACCTCCGAAGTGCCCGCGGGCCTGGTCTTGATCCGGTCGGCCGCCACGTCGGCCGCCGCCGAGCACACGAATTCGACGAGCGCCGAATGCGTCTCGGTGGCCAGCCGGTGAGCCTGCTCGCGCGTCCGCGGATCGCGCCAGGTGCCGTCGAGGATCACCGAGTGCCCCTCGCCCAGCAACCGCCGCGCGCGGCTCAGCGCGGTCTCGTAGACCACCGTCACCTGGTCGGGGCTGTAGAGCCCGGCGTTCAGCACGCCGGGCTCACCGGCGATGGCACCCGAGTCCCTCAGCTCCCGGCGCACGTCGTCGGTGGAAATAAGCTGAGCGTCAAATGATTCGGCCAGCCCGCGCGCCACGGTGGACTTCCCGGTGCCGGGGTTGCCGCCGACGAGCGCCAGCCGAACGGTGCCGCTCTGCAGGTGCCGGGTGGCGATGGCCAGGTGGCGCGCGGCGTCGCCGGACGCGCCTGGGCTGCCCTGCGAAACCCGGACGCAGTCCACCTTGGCCCGCACCCCGGCCCGGTAGGCGATGTAGAAGTCAGCCAGCGCCCGTGGCGCCGCCCGACCCGCGTGCTCGGCGTAGCGCCTCAGGAAGTGGTCGCCGAAGTCCTTGCGGCCCAAAAACTCCAGGTCCATCGCGAGGAAGGCGGCGTCGTCGATGCAGTCGACGTGGCGCAGCCGGTCGTCGAACTCCAGGCAGTCCAGCAGCGCGGGGCTGCCACCGACCCAGAAGATGTCGTCGGCGAGCAGGTCGCCGTGCCCGTCGACGATGCGCCCCTCGCGGATGCGCCGCTCGAACAGCCGCGAGCGCCCGGCGACGAACTGGGCCACCAGGCGCCGCAGCAGGTCGACGTCGTCGGCCTCGACCCCCGGAATCGACTGGCTCGCATAGCGTTCCAATTCGGACAGGTTCTCCCGCCAGCGCCCCTCGATCGCGCCGGCCTCGCCCTGGGCGTCGATCCGCTCGCCGCGCTCGGCGCGTTCGTGGAAGCGGGCCAGCACGGCCGCGACCGCGTCCAGCACGCGGTGCACGGACTCCGCGGTGTCGTGGGCCACCAGGTGCGCGAGGCGGTCCTCGTCGCGGTAGCGCCGCATGACCACGACCGGTTCGGCCGGCCCGCCGAGCGGGTCGGTGAGGTGGGCGACGCCGAGGTAGCTGTCGGGCGAGAGCCGGCCGTTCAGCTCGACCTCCCGGCGGCAGGCGTGCTCGCGCTGCTGCGGCGCGCGGAAGTCGAGAAAGTCGGTCAGCACCGGCTTCTTGGCTTTGTATGCGCGGTCGCCGGCGAGAATGACGACGCCGGTGTGGGTTTCGTGCACATCGAGAAACGGCACGGCGGCGGCGCGACCCTACGACGGTCGGGCGACGATGACGGGCATGCGGACCGAGTGGACGACGGCGTTGCTGACCGAGCCCAGCAACACGCCCGACAGGCCGCCCCTGCCGTGGCTGCCCACGACGACGAGCTGGGCGGACTCCGACTGTTCGATGAGCTGCCGCGCGGGCCGGTCGGATACGACGACCCGGTGCACGGTGACGTCGGGATATCGTTCCTGCCAGCCGGCCAGCTGTTCGGCCAGGCTCCGCTCGGCTTCCCCCTTCACCGCCGACCAGTCCACCCCGGGCAGTTCGAAGACGTCGACGTCACTCCACGCGTGCAGGGCGGTCAGCCCGACTCCGCGACGCGACGCCTCGTCGAAAGCGACGGCCACCGCAACCTCCGAGGCGGGCGAGCCGTCGATGCCCACGAGCACCGGCGCCTGCTGAGGGTGCTCCATCAGCGGATCCTCGTCGCGGATCACGGCGACCGGGCAGCGCGCGCCGCGGACCACGCTGCTGCTCACCGAGCCCAGCAGCAGCCTGCCCACCGCGCCGCGTCCGTTGCTTCCGACGACGACCATCTCGGCCTCTTTGGACATCTCGACCAGCGTGGGCACCGGGGGCGCACAACGCAGCTCGCTTCGGACGTCGATCTTGCGGTCGGTGGTGACGGCGTCCTCGGCGATCTTGACCGCCTGCTCGAGCACCTCTCGGCCTTGCTCCTCCTGCCACACGGCCACGCCCGTCGACAGGGGGAGGGCCGGATACATCGGCACCATCGCGTTCACCATGTGGACGATGGTCAGCGGGACGTGTCGCATCGCCGCGTCACGGGCCGCCCAACAGACGGCGGCGTTCGAAGCCGGCGACCCATCGATTCCGACGACGATGCCGTGGCGGTTTGCCATTGCGGACATGATGTTCTCCCTCTCCTCCCCCAAAACGCTATGGCGCGACCGACCGTCGATCATGAGGCTTTAGTCACCAACCGCATGGCCATGAGGCCCCCCTGCGCCGACGGGCCTTGACGGCCGCGTGCGCTGTGGCATCGTCACAGCAATGACTGAATGGCCTGTCACCGTGGACGGGCGCTACCACGACGCGGTGATCCTCGGGCTCGACTGTGTGATCGAACAGACCTCGCCGGACGTCGTCGAGGCCCGCGATTCGACCGCCGTGCTGCTGCGGCGGCTGCGCGAGGCCGGCATCGCCGCCGCCGTCTATTCCTCGGGCCGCGAATGCGCACCCCTGTTGCGCGCCGCGGGAATTGAGGAATTGGTGGACGTCGCCGTCTGCCCGGCCGAGTCCGCCGCGCAGGGGGGCGCGGCGCTGACCGTGGCGGTGGCGCGCCTGGGGGTGCGCCCGGTCCGTTGCGTCCTCGTCGACTGCGACGAAGGGGGAATCGCGGCGGGCCGGGACCACGGCTTCGGGCTCGTCATCGGCCTCGAGCGCAACGGGGGTGGAGACGGGTTGCTGTCCCTCGGGGCGGACGCCATCGTCGCCGACTTCGCCGGGATCACGGTGCGGCGCGGGGGCTCCCCGTTGTCGACCATCGCGGACGCGACGGGTGTCTACAGCCAGCTGAAGGAGCTGGTGGCCAGCCGGCGGCCGGCGGTGTTTCTCGACTTCGACGGCACGCTGTCCGAGATCGTCGCCCGGCCGGCGTCCGCCACACCGGTCGAGGGTGCGCCCGAAGCGCTGTGCGCGCTCGCGGCGGAGTGCCCCGTCGCGGTGGTCAGCGGACGCGAGGTGGGTGATCTTCGCGACCGCGTGCGCGTCGACGGGATCTGGTACGCGGGCAGCCACGGTTTCGAGCTCGTCGCACCGGACGGGACCCACCACGACAACGCCGACGCCCTCGGCGCCATCGACGCGCTGGCGCGTGCGGCCGACCGGTTGACGGAGCTGCTCGCCGGTGTCCCGGGGATCCATTTGGAGCGCAAGAGGTTTGCGGTCGCGGTCCACTACCGCCACGTCGACTCCGAACGGGTCGATGGGGTGATCGCGGCGGTACGCAAGCTCGCGCGATCCGAATGCCTGCGGATCACGATGGGTCGCAGGGTCATCGAACTGCGCCCCAGCCTCGACTGGGACAAGGGCACGACGCTCAACTGGATCCTCGAACAAATCCAGGGAACCGGCGGCGATGCGGTGTTGCCGATCTACGTAGGCGACGACATCACCGACGAGGACGCCTTCGATGCGGTCCAATTCGACGGAGTCGGAATTGTGGTGCGGCACAACGAGGATGGGGATCGCCCATCGGCCGCGTTCGTCAGCCTGGCCGATCCGTTCGCCGTCCGCGACTTCGTCCGGCGGCTGGCCGACGATCTGCACGAGGCCGCCGCCGCACCCAACGACGCGTGGGAACTGGTCTATGAGGGTTACGACCCCACCTACGAGCGGCTGCGCGAAACGCTGTGCACCGTCGGCAACGGCTACGTCGCCAGCCGCGGCTGCGCCCCGGAGGCCACCGCAAGCGCGGCGCACTACCCGGGGACGTATGCGGCCGGGGTTTACAACACGCTGGCCGATCGGGTCGCCGGCCGGACGATCGAGAACGAAAGCCTGGTCAATCTGCCCAACTGGTTGCCGTTGACCTTCCGGATCAACGGCGGGCCGTGGTTTCACATCGACGACACCGAATTGTTGTCCTACCGGCAGACATTCGACCTGCGGCACGCGACGCTGACGCGCACGCTGCGATTCTCCGACGGTGCGGGCCAGATCACCAGAATGACCCAACAGCGGTTCGCATCCATGCACGAGCCGCATCTGCTCGCCCTGCAGACGACGGTCGTCGCGGAGAACTGGTCGGGCACCGTCGAGTTCCGGTCCCTGCTGGACGGCGGCGTGGGCAACACCATGGTCGAGCGCTACCGTTCGCTGTCGAGCAGACACCTCACGTCACCGGCTATCGACGAATTCGCCGACGAATCGGTGATCTTGCGGACCGAGACGTCGCAGTCGCGCATCGCCATCGCGGTGGCCGCTCGCACCACCGTGTGGTGCGATGACGCCCGAGCCGTCGCCCAGTACAAGGTCGTGGCCGAGCCCGACCGTGGCGGCCACGACATCCAGGTGGCGCTGGCCGAGGGCCAATCGGTCACCTGCGAAAAGATCGCGGCCGTCTTCACCGGCCGGGACAACGCGATATCGGAGCCGGCGAGCACCGCGCAGCTACATCTCGATGCCGCCGGCCGGTATGCCGAGCTGCATCGTCAGCACGCCCGCGCCTGGGACCTGTTGTGGGAACAATGCGCGATCGGCCTGACCGACGGCGCCGACGCGCTGCGGATCCTGCGGTTGCACCTGGTGCACCTGCTGCAGACGCTCTCGCCACACACCGCCGAACTCGACGCCGGTGTGCCGGCCAGGGGCCTACACGGCGAGGCCTACCGCGGACACGTGTTCTGGGACTCGCTGTTCGTCTCCCCGGTGCTGAGCGTGCGCATGCCCAATGTGGCACGCTCGCTGCTGATTTACCGTTATCGGCGCCTTCCGGAGGCCCGCCGGGCGGCACACCGGGCCGGTTATCTCGGTGCGATGTACCCCTGGCAGTCGGGCAGCGACGGACGCGAGGTGAGCCAGGAGGTGCACCTGAACCCGGAGTCCGGCCGCTGGAATCCGGATGCCAGCGCCCGGGCGCACCACGTGGGTCTGGCCATCGCCTACAACACCTGGCAGCACTACCAGGTGACCGGGGACCGGCAGTTTCTCGTCGACTACGGCGCCGAGATGCTGGTGGAGATCGCGCGTTTCTGGGTCGGGCTCGCCAGCTTCGACGAGACCCGCGGCCGCTACACGATCAAGGGCATCGTCGGCCCCGACGAGTTCCATTCGGGTTATCCGGGCAAGGAATACGACGGGATCGACAACAACGCATACACCAACGTGATGGCGGTCTGGACCATCCTGCGGGCGATGGACGCCTTGGACCTGCTCCCGCTGCGGGACCGCCTGGACCTCGTCGGCAAGATCGACCTGACGAGCGAAGAGCTCGGCCGGTGGGAGCACGTGACGCGGCGCATGTTCGTTCCGTTCCACGACAACGTGATCAGCCAGTTCGAGGGCTATTCGCAACTGGCGGAACTGGATTGGGACCAATACCGGCAGCGCTACGGCAACATCCAGCGGCTCGACCGCATCCTGGAGGCCGAGAACGACAGTGTGAACAACTACAAGGCGTCCAAGCAGGCCGACGTGTTGATGCTGTTCTACCTGCTGTCGTCGGACGAGTTGCTGGCTCTGTTGGGCCGGCTCGGCTACCGCTTCGCGCCGGAGCGGATCCCTGAGACGGTGGACTACTACCTCGCGCGCACCTCCGAGGGATCGACGCTGAGCGCCCTGGTCCATTCGTGGGTGCTCACCCGCGCCAACCGGCACCACGCCATGAAGTACTTCGTGCAGGTGCTCGCGTCCGACATCGTCGACATCCAGGGTGGTACCACGGCGGAGGGTATCCACCTGGCCGCGATGGCCGGCAGCATCGATCTGCTGCAACGGTGTTTCACCGGACTGGAGACCCGCGACGACCGGTTGATCCTGAGCCCGCAGTGGCCGAAGGCGCTGGATCCGATCGAGTTTCCGTTCGTCTATCGCGGCGAACGGCTGCACCTGCGGGTCAGCGGGCGGGCGGCCGAGCTGACGTCCGAGGCCGGCAACAGCGCATCGGTCACGGTGGAATGCCGTGGCCGCGTGCACCAGCTGCTACCCGGGCGCACGGTCGAGGTCGCCTGAGGTCAGGTGACCAATGCCCGCGAACGGGGGCCGAACGGCCCTGCTGAACCGCGCCGCGCCCCCATAACGTGACCAGTGCCGGGCCTTCAGGGTCCGCTGGCCAGTCTCCGGGAGGACACGATGAACAATCCGCAGCAGCGGATCGTGGTGGGTATCGACGGCTCGGACGCCGCGATCAATGCGGCCAAGTGGGCCGCCGCCGAGGCCGTCAGCCGTGACGTCCCGCTCCGGCTGATTCACGCCGTCCCCCGGCGGAACGCCGGCGACGACAGCCTGGACATCCAATACGCCCAAACCGCGCTGCGCGCCGCCGATGCGGCGCTTCAGGCCACGGGTCAGCAGGTGAAGATCGAATGCGACATCGTGCGCGGCTCATCCGAGGACGCGCTGATCGACGAATCACGCAGTGCTGCAATGGTTTGCGTGGGTTCGGTCGGCACGGGCTGGGTGGCGCGTAAGGTCCTGGGCTCGACCGCGGAAACCCTGGCGCACAAGGCGCACTGCCCAGTGGCCGTGATCCGCAGCCGTGGCGCCGAGCCGGATGACGGATTCGTCGCCGTCGCCGTCGGGGAATCGGCCGGCAACGACGCCGTGCTCGAACACGGCTTCCGCGAGGCCCGCCTGCGTGAGGCGCCGATCCTGGCGATGGGCGTCTGGCGGTGGGGCCTCGGCGAGATCCCCTACAGCCAGCTCGAGCAGCGGCTCGGCCCCTGGGTGGCGCAGCACCGCGAGGTGCACGTCCAGCCCGCCGCGGCCAGGCGCGGCGCGGCCGAATTCCTCACGCACACAACCGAGCCGGTTCAGCTCGCGGTGGTGGGCGGCGAGGATGCGGACAAGGTCGCCCGGATCGTGGGACCGATCACCGCGCACCCGAGCGGAAACGCGGGGTGTTCGGTGCTCGTCGTGCGTGACTGACGGCGAGCTACCCGGCCGCCCATTCGGTGGCGCTGTCGAGCTCGTCGGATGAGAAGATGGCGAACTCGCCGGGGACCAGCCACGCGACGGCGTGCAGGACATGGGCGACCCAGTCCTTGTCGGAGACCACCGCGATCCGCTTGAACGCCGCGTGGTGCGGCAGCACGGTGCCCAAGCCCAGCTTGAGGTCCTCGAGGAATCCGCCCGGCCCGAATCCCTCGTAATCGGGCGCGATCACCTCGACGATGCGGACCTCGCCGGTCTCTAGCACCCGCTCGATCTGGGGCTTGAAGTCACGCAGCTCGTCGCCGCGCAGCCGGCCCGACACCCGGATGCCGATCACTTTCTCCGGCATGTTCGGCAACAGTTCGATCATTTGCGAGCCTCCCTCACGCGCAAGGTTCTTCTTCTCAACGGACAACCAACACGGGCACCCGCGCCGACTGCGCGACGGCCGAACTCACCGAGCCGAGCAACATTCCGGGGAATCCGCCACGGCCGCGGCTACCGACCACCACCAGCTGGGCGCGTTCGGATTCCTTGAGTAACCACTCGGACGGCTTGTCGCAGAACAGTTTCCGTTCGACTCGCACGTCGGGATACCGCTCGTGCCAGCCGGCCAGGCGTTCGGCGAGGGTTTCGGCCGCCTGGATCTCGCGGTCGCGCCAGTCCATGCCGAGGATGGGGAACACCCCCACGTCGCTCCAGACGTGCACGGCCACCAGGCCGACCCCCCTGCGGGAGGCCTCGTCGAAGGCCAGCGTGGTCGCGTCCTCCGACGCCGGGGAGCCGTCGATGCCGAGCACCACGGGCGCGGCCGGATCGGGCGCCGACCCTTCGGCGGAGTGAATCACCGCGACCGGGCAGTGGGCGTAGTGCACGAGTCCCGTGGTCACCGAGCCCAACAGCAGGCGACCCACCGCGCCCAGCCCCTGGCTTCCGGCGACGATCATCCGGGCATCCTTGGAGGCCTCAACAAGTGCCGGGACGATGGCTGAATACCTGGTCTCCGTGTGGATTTCGGGCGGCGCGGAGTCGCCGACGCTGGCGTTGAGCGTCTTGCGGGCCTGGTCGATGACGTGCTGGGCGCTGTCGTGCTGCCATTCGGGCATGTCCGCGTACAGCTGGCCCACCGGCCATCCGACCACGACGGGGGGAACCGCGTGCACCAGCGTGATGGGCAGATCACGCATGAGGGCCTCCCGCGTCCCCCAGGCCACGGCGGCGTCGGATGCCGCCGACCCGTCGACACACACCAGTACGCCGTATTTCGTCGCGCTCTGCGTCATTGTTCTGCTCCTCTACACGCCGTCGAATTCGGGCAGCTCGATCTCGAGATGGCGAACCGAGCCGTGATCGATTGGCCGGCAAGGCCAGCCGAGATCGAAGAAGACCGTGAGCATCGGGTGGTTCTCTTCGAGGACGTCGGCGACGAACCGATCGATGCCATGCGCCCGAGCGATCGGGGCCAGGTGCTTGAGCAAGGCGGTGCCCACGCCCACCGAATGATCCTGGTGCGCAACCACAATCGCCACCTCGGCCACCTGCGGATCGTCGACGACGACGCAGTGCGCCACGCCGATCAGCCGGTCGGCGTCGAAGGCGCCCAGCGCGTACAAACCATCCGCGGGCCCGGTCAGCTTCGCGACGAGCTCATGCAGCGGTGACAGCTGCAGCGTGAAGAAGCGGAAGTACCGGTCATAGTCGGACAGCTGCTCATGCAGCGCCAAGACGGCCTCGGCGTCGGCAACGGTCAGAGCGCGCAACGACACCAGGCGTCCGTCGAGCAGCCGAGCAGATTCCGCCGCGTCCACCGACCGATCACTCACGACCCCGACGGTAGTCCGGGGCGGCGCCGTCGGGCAGGGCCGTTAGGCCCAAGGGCCGCCCCCCTTTGGTCCCGCCGGGGCGACGTTACTGATCGATGAGCGGGGCGACCCAGTGCACCCGGGTGCCACCCTCCGGGGGGCCGGTGATCTCGCAGGCACCGCCGAGTTGTTCGGCGCGGCGCCGCATGTTGCCCAGGCCGCTGCTGCGCGTGTTGCCGACAGGGATGCCGGAGCCGTTGTCGATGATGTCCAGGACGAACATGTCGGCGACGCTGATCTCGACGGTCAGGCGCGATCCACCGGAATGGCGCAGGGCGTTGCTGACGGCTTCCGTGGCCACCGCCTCGGCGTGGTCGGCAAGCTCTCCGCCGACGGCGGTCATCGGTCCGTGCATCCGCACGGTGGTCACGACGTCGCGATTCTCGGTCAGATCGGCGACCACCTGTTGGATGCGGCGCCGGAAGTCGCCGTTCTTACCCATCGGGGATTTCAGCTGGAAGATCGTCGTGCGGATCTCCTCGATGATGGTCTGCAGGTCGTCGAGGGTGCGGTTGAGCCGGTCGGCGACCTCCGGGGAGCGCGCCCGCGCCAGCGTTCCCTGCAGGTCCATGCCGGCGGCGAAAAGCCGCTGGATGACGTGGTCGTGCAAATCGTGCGCGATGCGCTCGCGCTCGGCCAGGATGCTCAGCTGCCGCGCGTCGTCGCGGGCCGACGCGAGCACCAGCGCCATCGCCGCATGCGTGGCGAAGTCGTTGACCAGATCGAGGTAGCTGTCGTCGAACGGCGGCTGGTCGGCGCCGCGGGCGATCGCGATGACACCGACGACCTCGTCGCGGGCGCGCAGCGGCATCAGGATCGCCGGGCGCTGCCCGACGTCGGTGAACGCCTGAATCGGGTACTGCAACGTCTCGGTGATCAGCGGTTCGCCCGAGCGGAACACGGTGCCGCTGGTGGACGCGTCCACCGGGACCCGCTGGCCGACCACCTCGTCGGCGTGCACCCCGACGGCCGCGGAGACCACCAGCGTGTCGACCTCGTCGTCGGGCAGGTCGGGATCGCCGGGCACCAGGACGATCGCCTGTTCGGCGTCGGTCAGGACCCGGGCCTGTTCGGCGATCAGCTGCAGCGGGCGCCGGTGCGGAGCGGCGCTGGAGAGCAGGGCGGTCGTGATCTCACGGCTGGCCTCCATCCACTTGACGGCCGTCCGCTCGCGCTGGAAGACCTGCGCGTTGTCGATCGCGACGGCGGCGGCGAATGCCAGCGCGCGGGCGGCCACCTCGTCGGATTCGGAGAACACCCGCACCGGATCGACGTGGGTGAGGTAGAGGTTGCCGAACACGTTGCCCCGGATGGTGATCGGCACCGCGAGGAAGGCGCGCATCGGAGGATGGTGTTCGGGGAACCCGACGGCGGCCGGATGGGCGGTCAGATCAGTCATCCGAAGGGCCGGCGTGTCCAGCAGCGACAGGCTCAGCAGGCCCTTGCCGAACGGCAGGTGCCCGATGCGGGAGACGGTGTCGGCGTCCATTCCCTCGTGGACGAACCTGACGAGGTTGCCCTCGGGATCGCGGATGGCCAGGGCCCCGTAGGGCGCCGAGGTCAGCTTCCTGGCGGCGCCGATGATCCGGTGCAGCGTGGCGTCGAGGTCGAGGCCCGCACCGATCTCGACGATGACGCGGAGCAACTGCTCCATCTGGTCGCGGGCGGCCAACAACTCGTCGAGCTGCTCGTGCATCCTCCCGACCAGCCCGCGCTGGCCGAGTCCGGCGAATGCCGAGCCGCCGTCGTCGCTCCTCAACCCGTCAAAACCTCCACGACACTTTTGCTCAATGTCAGATGGCAAAATCAGCGTAGTCGCAATTTGTCAAGCGCCCAAGCGAAGAGTTCCCGTCGATGACGTGACGTGTTGCGGTTGCCGGCTAGTCGGCAGGCGCGTCCGCTGGCGGTTGGGAATGGCCGGGCCGTTGATCCAGCTTCGACGCGAACACCGCCGCCTGGGTCCGGCGCTCCATGCCGAGTTTGGCGAGGAGCCGCGACACGTAGTTCTTCACCGTCTTCTCGGCGAGGAACATCCGTGCGGCTATCTGCCTGTTGGTGAGGCCCTCGCTGAGCAGACCCAGCAGCGTTCGCTCCTGCTCGGTGAGGCCGGACAGCGGGTCTTCGCGTTCGGCCGCGCCGCGAAGCTTCGCCATCAGCGCGGCCGCGGCGCGGTTGTCCAGCAGCGACTTGCCCGCGCCCACCTCCTTGATGGCGTGGGCCAACTCCATGCCCTTGATGTCCTTGACCACATAGCCGCTGGCGCCGGCCAGAATGGCCTCCAGCATCGCCTCGTCGGAGGTGAAGGACGTCAACATCAGGCACCGCAGGTCGGGGTGATCGGACACCAGGTCCCGGCACAGCTCGATGCCGTTGCCGTCGGGAAGCCGCACGTCGAGCACGGCGACGTCGGGCTGCAGCGCCGGGATACGCGCCTTCGCCTCGGAGACGGAACCCGCCTCGCCGACGATTTCGAGCTCGGGGTCCGACGCCAGGAGGTCGGCGAGACCGCGCCGGACGACCTCGTGGTCGTCGACCAGGAAAACCTTGACCATTAAGAACCCTTCCGATGGTCGTATGACCTCAATATCACACATCCATCATCGTCCGAGTTCACAAATGTTGCTGATTCACCACCAACAGCGAACACCGGGCGTCCTGCATCACCGAGCTGCCGACCGGTCCGACGAGTTCGGCCACGTGCCGACGGTTGTGGGCGCCGACGATCACCAACCCCACCGGCCCGTCCGGGGCGGCGAGGTATTCGAGCAGTCCGGCGTGGATCGCCACGGATTCGACACGCAGCTGCGGATGGCTTCGCTTCCAGCGGGCGAGCCGGCGATCGAGGTCGGCGAGCGCCCGCCGATCGGCCTCGCTGCCCCACACGCCATGCTCGCTCTGCGCGGTGCGCCGCGAGACGACCGCCTGGAGCGCGGCGCCACGCAACAGGGCCTCGTCGACGGCCGCGTCCAGCAGCACCGAGTCCGGGGACCCGTCGATCTCGACGACCGCCTTTCCTCCGGATTGCCGGTGGTGGTCGTCGCGGCCGCGGACGATCGCCACCGGGCAGTGCGCCGAGACGGCCAGCGCCGCGGCGGTGGAGCCGACCCGGCCCGGT
>NZ_LZJB01000280.1:0-767 GCF_001666895.1 Mycobacterium sp. E3298 | reverse complement strand
CGCGGCCGCCTCCAGGTGCCCGAGGTTGGTCTTGACCGATCCCAGCGCGCAGCCGCCCTCGCCGCGTCCGTAGGTGGCCGCCAGCGCCTCGAACTCGATGGGGTCACCCAGTATCGTTCCGGTTCCGTGGGTTTCGACGTAGTTGACGCTGTCCGGCGTGGCGTCGGCCTGCCGCAGCGCGGTGGTGATCACGTCGCGCTGGGCCGCCGCATTGGGCGCCGTCATGCCGTTGGACCGGCCGTCGGAGTTGATGGCCGACCCGCGCACCACGGCGAGCACACGATCGCCGTCGCGGGTGGCGTCGGACAGCCGCTTGAGCACCACCACCCCGCAGCCCTCGCTGCGCACGAACCCGTCGGCCAGGGCGTCGAAGGTCTTGCAGCGGCCCGTCGGTGACAAAGCGGACCATTTTGACAGCGCGATGCTGGTGAACGGCGACAGGGAGAGGTGCACCCCGCCCGCGAGGGCGACGTCGCTCTCGCGCAGCCGCAGGCTTTGGCAGGCCAGGTGGATCGCCACCAACGACGACGAACACGCCGTGTCGACGGCGACCGCCGGGCCGCGCAGCCCCAACAGGTAGGAGATGCGGCCCACCGCCGCGCTGATGGGCATCTCGGCATGGGACTACACGATCCTCAACCTCGAGCGGCGCGCCGAGATCGACGCATACATGAGCACCGGGAACCCGCACAGCGCGGCGGTGGGCCGCATCTCCTACCTGTTGGGGCTGCGCGGCCCGGCGGTCGCCGTCGACACGGCGTGTTCGT
>NZ_LZJB01000279.1:0-1533 GCF_001666895.1 Mycobacterium sp. E3298 | reverse complement strand
GCCGCGGCGGTCACCTCGGCCTCGGCGGCGGTCGCGTCGACGATGCCGAATTCGGCGGCCTCCTCCCCGCCGAACCGGCGCCCGGTCGTCATCGAGGCCACCGCGGCGCGGGGCGTGAGCTTGGCCTGGATCAGGGCGGCCATGCCGTCGGTGAACGGGATGCGGATGTCGACCTCGGGGAAGCAGAAGAACCCGCGGTCGGCGCGCATCACCCGCACGTCGTGGGCCATCGCGAGCATGGCGCCGGCGCCGAAGGCGTGCCCGGTCACCGCGGCGGCCGTCGGCATCGGGAAGGTGAGGACGCGGGCCAGCAGGGCCTGCACCCGCGCGACGTAGGACTGGGTCTGGTCGGGGTGAGCGCCCAGCCAGTCCAAGTCCAGGCCGTTGGTATAGAACTTGCCGCCCGCGGTGGTGACCAGGCCCTGCGCGCCGGCCTGCTGGATTTCGTCGAGCTGCCCGTTGATCGCGTCGAGAAACTCTGGGGAGAAACGATTCTCGTCCTCGCCGAGGCGCAGAATCGCGATCTTGTCGTCCCAACTCAGTGTCGGTGTCATGTCGTGGCCCTTTCTCTGGTCCTGCCTCGGGGCGCCCCGAGGTCGAGCACGGCGGCGACCGCCGCGCGCAGTCGTTCCCGGGCGTCGGGGTCGTCGATCCGGTTGCGGCGCAACAGGATCGCGGTCGGTAGGTCGACGATGCACGTCGTGATGACGTCGACGGCCGCGGCGTCCTTGCGGTCCCACAGGCGGCGGGCCAGCCGGATCATCGTCTCCACCAGCAGCCGGTCCAGGTCACGCAATTGGGTGGCGATGTCGGGCGGCATCTCCGGACCCAACAGCTCGTCACGGCGCACCGTCAGCAAAAGTTGCGACGACTCGGGGTGGGTTTCGGCGAACACGGCCGGCGCCTCGGCCGCCGCCACCACGGCGGCGACGCCGTCTTGGTCGGGGGCGGAGTCGATCAATTCGCTTTGGGCGCTGAGGAATCGGTGCCCGGCCCGCAGCCAGGCGCGCCCGACGAGTCCCGCGCGCGAGCCGAACGTGTGGTACAGCGCGCCGTTGGATACGCCGATCGCGTCACTGATCGCGCGAATCGTGACCGACGCCGGCCCGGAGCGCACCGCCAGCCGTTCGACGGCATCCAGGATCCGGTCCTGGTCGTGAACGCGGGGGCGCGGCATGCCGCCATAGTAACAGAGCAATCGCTCTATTATGGGTTTACGTGATCGCAGCAACCGCTTAACGCGCTCGGCGGTTGAAACCCGTTTGACAGCGAGCGCCGACCGGGAACACCGTGCTCATGGGTAAGGTCACTCAGGTCAACGAAGAGGCGGTGTTGGCGGACATCGAGCGGCAACTCGTAGATGAGTTCCCGCACATCCCATCGAACGTCGTCGACGCCCTCATCCGCGAAGAGCACGCCCGGTTCACGCACAGCCGCGTACGGGATTTCGTTCCGTTGTTCGTGGAGAAACACACCCGCGAGGAGCTCAGGCACCGGTCGAACTAGCTACTTCAGGTTGAATGCCTCCCGCGA
>NZ_LZJB01000278.1:0-23500 GCF_001666895.1 Mycobacterium sp. E3298 | reverse complement strand
CCTGACGGTGGGGGCGGTCGACGAAGACGGCCGGCCGCAGACCGGGGGTCAGGGTCAGGGATCGACGAGCGTGGCCGGCCCGTGGGTGGGCATCGCCGCGCCGGGCACCGACGTCGTCGGTCTGTCCCCGCGTGACGACGGCGTCATCAACGCGATCGACGGACCGGACAACACGTTGCTGGTTCCCTCCGGCACCAGCTTCTCGGCCGCGATCGTGTCCGGCATCGCCGCGCTCGTCCGCGCCAAGTTCCCGCAGCTGTCGGCATACCAGGTCATCAACCGGTTGACTCGCACCGCCCGCGCACCGGCGCGTGGCGTGGACAACCAGATCGGCCACGGCATCGTCGATCCGGTGGCGGCCCTGACGTGGGACGTACCCGAAGGACCGTTGAAGCCCCCGCAGCAACTTTCAGCGCCGCTGAACATTCCGAGGCCCGCTCCGCACCGGGATATGGTGCCAGTTTGGGTGGCCGGCGGAGGCTTGCTCGCGGCGCTGCTGATCGGTGGGGGCGTGTTTGGTACGGCGATGCTGATGAAGCGATCGCGGAAGCAGCAATAAGGGCGGAGCAGTAACAGTCATGAAAGCTCAGCGCAAACTCGGGTTGTCGTTGACGTGGCCACGGGTCACCGCGGTGTTCCTTGTCGACGTCGCCATCTTGGTGGTGGGCAGCCACTGCCCGGAGTCCTGGCAGGGCACCTATCGCATCGCGTTCTGGGTGGGTGTCGGCCTCGCGGTGCTGGTCGCGCTGCTCTCCCTGGTCACCTATCACGGCGTCACGGTGACCTCGGCGTTGGCCACCTGGCTATGGGACTGGTCCGCCGACCCGGGGACGGCTCTGGGCGCCGGCTGCACGCCGGTGCTCGACTACCAGCGCAAGTTCGGGCGCGACAAGGTCGGCGTGCGCGAGTACGAGGGCCAGCTGGTGTCGGTCATCGCGGTGAACGGTGGTGACGACGACCCGTCGTCGCGCCACCGGCACCGGAACTCGTCGCCTACCCTGCTGGTGCAGGCTGTGGCTGATGGCTTGCGGCAGTTCGACATTCACCTCGATAACATCGACATCGTGTCGGTCAAGGTGCGCCGCGGCGGCAACGCCGCCGAGTTGTCGAAGCTCGACGACTGGGGCCCCGAGGAGTGGGAGGTGGCCAACGGGCAGCCCACCTCGTACGTTCGCCGCACCTGGCTGGTGTTGCGGATGAACCCGCAGCGCAACATCGCCGCCGTGGCGGTCCGCGATTCGCTGGCTTCGACCTTGGTGGCGGCCACCGAGCGGCTGGCGCAGGACCTCGACGGAATCAATTGCGCTGCAAAGCCTTTGACCGCCGAGGAGATCACCGAGGTGGACCGCGCGGTGCTGGCGGATCTGGAGCCGACCTGGAGCCGGCCCGGCTGGCGCCACCTCAAGCACTTCAACGGCTTCACCACCAGCTTCTGGGTGACGCCCGCCGACCTCACCACCGACACCCTCGACGAGCTGTGGGAGGCGGACACCGTCGCCACGGTGCTGACGGTCCGGCTCACCGCCCCCGCGGGCCGGCCGCAGGTGTCGGCCTGGGTGCGCTACCACAGCGAGAAGCGGCTGCCCCGGGACATCTCCGCCGGCCTCAACCGCCTCACCGGACGCCAGTTGGCCGCGGTCCGCGCCAGCTTGCCCGCCCCCGCAACACACGCCACGCTCGTCGTGCCGAGCCGTGCCGTGCGTGACGACGACGAGCTCACGCTGTCGGTCGGCCAGTTGCGAGAGAGCCCGGCGGGCGTGCCTGTGGCGCAATGACGCGCCCGCAATCGACCGCTGAGGGCGCCCGCAACGCGATGGTCGCCGGCCTGTTGGCATCGGGGATATCGGTCAACGGGCTGCAACCCAGTCACAATCCTCAGGTCGCGTCGCAGATGTTCACCACGGCCAGCAACCTGGACCCCGGCATGTGCGACGCCTGGCTGGCGCGGTTGCTGGCGGGGGAGCGCAGCATCGAGGTGCTCTCCGGCGCGTGGGCGTCGATCCGGACGTTCGGATGGGAGACGCGCAGGCTCGGGGTCACCGACCTGGAGTTCCGTCCCCAGGTTTCCGACGGGCTGTTCCTCCAGCTGGCCGTCACCAGCGCCGAGTCGTTGGCGTGTGCCTATGCGGCCGTCCTGGCCGAGGCCAAACGCTACGAGGAGGCGTCGGAACTACTCGACGGGGTGGAACCGCGCCAGCCCTTCGAGCAGGAGCTGGTCGACTACGTGCGGGGCGTGTTGTATTTCCGCACCGGACGCTGGCCGGATGTGCTCAACCAGTTCCCCGAGGGCAAGGTCTGGCGACAGCCGGAGCTCAAGGCCGCCGGCGCCGCGATGGCGACGACGGCGCTGGCGTCACTCGGCGTCTTCGAGGAAGCATTGCGGCGCGGCCAGGACGCCGTCGAGGGTGACCGGGTGCCGGGCGCGGCCAACATCGCCCTGTACACCCAGGGCATGTGCCTGCGGCACCTGGGCCGCGAAGACGAGGCCGTCGAACTGTTGCGCCGGGTGTATTCGCGGGATCCGAAGTTCACCCCGGCCCGGGAAGCGCTGGACAACCCGAACTACCGGCTGGTCCTGACGGACCCGGAAACCATTGAGGCGCGGACGAATCCATGGGATCCGGATAGCGCACCCACCCGCGCCGAGACGGAGGCCGCTCGCCACGCGGAGGAGGCCGCGAAGTACCTCGCCGAAGGTGACGCGGAGCTCAACGCGATGCTGGGGATGGAACGGGCCAAGCGGGAGATCAAGCTCATCAAGTCGACGACGAAGGTGAACCTGGCGCGCGCCAAGATGGGCCTCCCCGTGCCGGTGACGTCGCGCCACACCCTCTTGTTGGGTCCGCCCGGAACCGGTAAGACGTCGGTGGCGCGAGCCTTTGCCAAGCAGCTGTGCGGCTTGACGGTGCTGCGCAAGCCGGTGGTGGTGGAAACCAGCCGGACCAAGCTGTTGGGTCGCTACATGGCCGACGCGGAGAAGAACACCGAGGAGATGCTCGAGGAAGCCCTGGGCGGGGCGGTGTTCTTCGACGAGATGCACACGCTGCACGAGAAGGGGTACCAGCAGGGCGACCCCTACGGCAACGCGATCATCAACACGTTGCTGCTGTACATGGAGAACCATCGCGACGAACTCGTCGTCTTCGGTGCGGGTTATGCGAAGGCGATGGAGAAGATGCTCGACGTGAATCAGGGTCTGCGCCGGCGGTTTTCGACCGTGATCGAGTTCTTCAGCTACACGCCGGACGAGCTTGTCGCGTTGACCCGGTTGATGGGCCAGGAGAACGAGGACGTTATCACCGAGGAAGCCGCCCATTCCCTACTGCCGTCCTACACCCGGTTTTATCTCGACGAGAGTTACTCCGAAGACGGCGACCTGATCCGCGGCATCGACACCCTCGGTAATGCCGGATTTGTGCGCAACGTGGTGGAGAAGGCCCGCGATCACCGCAGTTTCCGCCTGGACGACGAGGACCTCGACGCGGTGTTGGCCAGCGAGGTCACCGAGTTCAGCGAGCGTCAACTGCTGCGGTTCAAAGAACTGACCCAGGAGGATCTCGCCGAGGGTCTCAGCGCCGCAGTCGCCGAGAACAAGTCGACTTAGTTCGGTTCGGGCGCTTCTGCGCGGGATGCCGGGAATCTGGATCCCCGCGGCCGGCACGAGCGGCCGCCAGTACGAGACCGCCCGCCATACGCGTTCCTTGTGAGCGTCATGCCGCGGTCTGACGGGGAAACCGTTGCGGCAAGCGGCCAGCGAGTCGATGCGCCGCGCGCGGAAGCCGGTACGTGGGCCGGCTTCGGCGGTGACGGATCGTGGTCGAGAACTACGCGTCGTCGGCAACCTCGCCACCGTCGAATCCGGGGTGGCAAGCGGGCGCGAAAACGACCATGACCAGGAGAAACCAGCTCCCAGGAAACTGTCAGCAGCTAATCAGCGGCGCGACAGCATACCCGTTTTACCCTTCGTGTTGATGAACGGTAGGGGTACGCAATGGCAATTAATTATCAGTTCGGCGACGTAGACGCGCACGGCGCCACGATTCGCGCTCAGGCGGCGTGTCTGGAGGCTGAGCACCAGGCCATCGTTCGCGATGTGCTTGCTGCGGGTGACTTCTGGGGCGGTGCCGGTTCGGTGGCCTGCCAGGAGTTCATCACCCAGTTGGGTCGCAACTTCCAGGTGATCTACGAGCAGGCCAACGCGCACGGGCAGAAGGTGCAGAGCGCCGGCAACAACATGGCCAGCACCGACAGCGCCGTCGGTTCGAGCTGGGCGTAATTGCGTCTGAGACCGAGGTAATTAGTTCGGGCCGACACGCGAGCCATGGTGCGAGCGTTAAGCCGCCGCCATTCGCGGCATCGCCCCGCATGCGGGCATTTTGTTGTTTTTAATATGGCTTGAGGAGGTTGCGGCTCACAGCTATTGCAACAAATTCAAATAATGCAGCGAGATCGGCCGAAGTGCGATTCGGCTGATTAACGCTTTCGGGGGGTATCGCGGTTTACCAGTTCTGTGTGAACCGTTGCTCTGCGTCGCTATGAGACGCTTAAGCAGGCAATAGTTGAATTTGGTAGATAGCTGTCTGCGGACAATCCTCACACCAGTCGGCAGTGCGATGACATTCACTTTTTACATTCCGTAAACGCGGCGGGAACGCGGGCCGAATACTTTTCGCTCACGATGATCGTATATTGATTGAGCGGTGTTTGACTTGAGTCGGACGTCAATCTTGTCGGGGATATCAGCTAAGGAAGAGAATGGTCCGTTGTCTGCAGCATGCGAAATAAGCCCATGTCTTCTGTAGCCGATTTCATGTGTTTCCTTAGAACCGCGGCGCGGATGCGGCCGAGGCAGCAAGGCCGCGCCTACCATGGCGGCCACTTGCGGGACCGGAGGTAGTAGATGCTGGATTTCGGGGCGCTTCCGCCGGAGATCAACTCGGGGCGGATGTATGTCGGTGCGGGCTCGGGCCCGCTGCTGGCCGCCGCGGCGGCCTGGGACGAATTGGCCGCAGAGTTGCAGGCCGCGGGCGCGTCGTACAACGCGACCATCGAAACGTTGGCGACCGGGCCCTGGACGGGCCCTTCGTCGATGGCGATGGCGTCCGCCGCGGCGCCATACGTGGCGTGGATCAACGCCACCGGTGCTCAGGCCGAGGCGGCCGGCGCCCAGGCCAAGCTGGCCGCGGGCGCCTACGAGGCCGCGTTCGCGGCCACCGTCCCACCACCGGTTATCGCGGCCAATCGCGCCCTGCTGGCGGCCCTGATCGCGACCAACATCCTCGGCCAGAACACGCCGGCGATCGCCGCCACCGAAGCGCAGTACATGGAGATGTGGGCACAGGACGCCGCCGCTATGTACGGCTACGCGGCATCGTCGGCGACCGCGTCGCAGCTGACACCGTTCGCCGAGCCGCCCCAGACCACCAACGAGTCGGCCGGGCCGATGCAGGCGGCAGCCGTCACCCAGTCGAGTGCACAGTCGAGCGGCAACACCGCCGCGCAGCTGTCCCAGCTGAGCACGACGATGCAGACCGCGGTCAATGCCGGCAACGCGGCTCCGAACGCCGGCACGACCGGGACCGGCCTCACCACCGGAATCGGACAAAACCTGGACTACTGGAACAACATCTGGTCGGTGCTGACGGGCCCGTATTCCCCTCAGTCGTGGAGCAGCGTCCCGGGCGGTCCGTTCCTGTCCTTCGGTCAGGCGTACGCGTGGGGTCAGAACGGCCAGAGCGCCGCCGCCTACTTGTCCGGCCCGAAGGCAATCACTGGCGCTCTCGCCCCGCTGACCAGTGGCTCGAGTGCGGTGAAGCCGATGCTCAGCTCCGCCGTTGGGCCCGTGTCCGGATCCATGGGGGAGGCGCGCGTGATCGGGAGCATGTCGGTACCACAGGGCTGGACGCAAGCGGCTCCGGCGATTCGAACGATCGCCCAGGTGCTGCCTACCAACCTGGCCGCCGCGCCCGCCGCGCTGGCCGGCGAAGAGGGCGTCTTCAGCCAGATGGCCCTGTCCGGCTTGGCGGGACGCGCGATTGCCGCCAGCGCGACCCACTCCGTCGGAGGCACCGCCGCGGCGGCCGGCGCACTGGGCGGCGCGGTCGCCGAGGCCGATCCCGCCGCGGCCACCATCATCGTGATCCCTTACATCGAGGAGTGACCGCGATGACCGCCACGCACAGCAGCCCAGCACCGTCGACCCAAGCGCCTGAGTAAGGGGACAGCAATGTTTTACGGAGCCTTTCCGCCGGAGTTCAACTCGGGCCGGATGTACACCGGGCCGGGAGTGGGTTCACTGGTGGCCGCCGCGACGGCCTGGGAGAACCTGGCCACCGAACTGCAGTCCACCGCCACCGCCTATTCCGGGGTGATCTCCAGCCTGACTACTGGGCCGTGGGTGGGCCCGTCATCGGTCGCGATGGCGTCCGCGGCGTACCCGTACGTCGCCTGGATGCAGCAGACCGCCGCCCAGGCCCAGGAAGCCGCGAGCCAAGCGTCCGCGGCGGCGGCGGCCTACGAGACGGCGTTCGCCGCCCACGTGCCGCCTCCGGTGATCGCGGAAAACCGCGCGCTCTTGGCGCAGCTGATGGCGACCAACCTGCTCGGGCAGAACACGGCGGCGATCGCCGCCACCGAGACACAGTACGGCGAAATGTGGGCCCAAGACGCCGTGGCCATGGACACCTACGCCAGTTCGTCGGAGGCGGCCACCCGATTGACCCCGTTCGCCGAGCCGCCGCAGACCACCACCGGCGCGGGCACCACGACGCAAGCGGCCGCGATGAGCCAATCCGCGGGCACGTCGGCGGGCAGCGTGGCGTCCACCATCAACTCGGCGGCCACCTCGCTCACCGCGGGCCCGGGCAACCCGATCCTGGCATGGCTCTCGCAGCTGGCCACCCAATACAACACCGCGATCACCACGTTCTTGAAAGGCTTCGGCACGACTCCCGCCGGCACCCCGCTGATCACCGCCATGTACAACGCGGTCAAGGTGCCGCTCGGGCTGACCACACAGTTCAACGACGTTGGGTTGCTGATCAACTTTCCCCTGTCGCAATGGCTCAAATTCGCCCCACCTATCGCGTATGGGGCGTTGCCGAAGGATGCCCTGGGGGCCGGCCTGGGGGTGCTGGGCTTCGGCCGGGGGACGCTGTACGACGCGATCAGCCCGGCGGCGGGCTTTGCGCGCGGCACTTTGGTTGGGCAGTTGACCGTGCCGCCCAGCTGGGCCTCGGCCACACCAGCCATCAGGACGGTCGCCGCCGCGTTGTCGGCCGCCGGACCCGAGGCCGTGCCCGCGGCCGCCCTGGGCGAGGGCGGCCTGTTCAGTTCGATGGGGATGGCGGGAATGCTGGGCAGCGCCCTCGGCGCAGGCGGACCGACCGTGGTGGGCGCCAGCGTGCGCAACCGGATGAAACCGATCAAGGACCTCAAAGACAAACAATCGCCGGAACAACTCAAGCGTCTGGTCGCGCAGATATCGGAAAAACCCGAAACCGTCCAGCACCACAATGTCGACCCGGAGGGGCTCGACGCCCTGCTCGAGCAGCTGGCGAAGAAGCCCGGCATCCACGCGGTGCACCTGAAGAAGGGAGACAAGTCCAAGGTCCTGCCCGCCGATGCCCAGTTGGGTTGAGGGGCAAGGCCATTCAGAATCCAGGTGTGGTCTGTCAAACGGTCTGGCAGGCAACGCCTCCGATCCTCTTGCCGCCGCCATGAAAGAAGGTAGGTAATGAAACGGCTGCTGGCGCCACTGGGCGCTTTCCTCGTAATCGGACTGGCCGCACCGGCATACGCGGATCCGCCGCCAGTGCCGGACGGTGACGACGGCGCGTTCCTCTCAGCCCTGCATCAAGCCGGCTTCACCTTCGCCAGCCCGGACGCAGCCGTCGGGGCGGGCCGGGCGGTGTGCTCGTGCTTGAACAACGGCGAGTCGGGCCTGGAGCTGGTCCACGACGTCAAGATGCACAACCCGGGGATGGACATGGAGATGGCTTCCAACTTCGCGATGATTTCCGCGAAGTACTACTGCCCGCACCACCTCAGCAAAGCTTGACCCGCTCCGGCCGAGTTGAGCTGAACGATAAGGCGATTCAGCCGTGATTCCGCGCTGCGCTCGACCGGCCGTCGTGAGACAATCCTCGGCTATGAGGCTGCTGGTGGCTCTGCTCGGCGTCTGGGCTGGGATCGGGCTCGCCGCGCCGGCCTACGCTGATCCGGACACCGGTGCCGTCGACGAGTCGAGCTTCCTCGCTTCGCTGCGGAGCGCTGGCATCACCTACAAGACGCCCGACGCGGCCGTCCAGTTCGCCAGGGCCGTGTGCGAGTCGATGAACAGCGGCGAGTACGGGCCCCAAATGGTGAGCGAATTGCAGGCGCAGAACCCCGGACTCACCGCCGATCACGCGACGTCGTTCCTGGCGATCGCCGCGAAATACTATTGCCCTCAGAAGCTCAGCGCGCGATAGCGCGGCGCCCGTCCTGACCGCGGCGCAACGGCAAGGCGCCCCACAGGTTTCGCGCGCATTGCCGTATCGCATCCGGTTCGGTTGGGGTCCACCCGCTGTTCACCTGGGCCTGATTAGCTGCGGCTGCGTCGGATGGTCATGAGGGGAAGGAGTGCCGATGGAGACGCTGAGCGTCGCCGACTTCGCGCTCCGGCTCGCCGTCGGAGTGGGCTGCGGCGCCCTGATCGGCCTTGAGCGGCAATGGCGGGCGCGCCGGGCCGGCCTGCGCACCAACGCGCTGGTGGCCGGCGGCGCGACGTTGTTCGTGCTGTACGCCGCCGCCACCACGGACACCAGCCCCACCCGGGTCGCGTCTTACGTGGTGTCCGGCATCGGGTTCCTCGGCGGTGGCGTGATCCTGCGCGAAGGGGTGAACGTCCGCGGCCTCAACACCGCCGCCACCCTGTGGTGCTCCGCGGCCATCGGCGTCCTGGCGGCCTCCGGGCACCTGGTCTTCGCGTTGATCGGTACGGGGACCGTCATCGCCATCCACGTCTTCGGGCGCCCGCTTGGCCGGCTGATCGACCGCGACAACACCGGCGACGAAGACGAAAGCCTGCGGCCATATCTGGTGCAGGTGGTCGCCCGCCCGAAACACGAGAAATACGCGCGCGCCCAGATCGTGCAGCACGCGAGCGGCAACGACATCACGCTGCGCGGCATCCATACCGCGCACGCCGGCGACGACGAGGTCACCTTGACCGCTCACCTCCTCATGGACGGGGACGCCCCGTCCCGGCTGGAGCGGTTGGTCGCGGAACTCTCCCTACAGCCGGGAGTCCGTGCGGTGCAGTGGTACGCCGGCGACGAAGCGCAGTCCGACCGCTAAGGACGGGGCTGCAGCTCCGGCGCGGCGGCCGCCAGTAGGTCGGCGCGGTCGCCGCTCAGCGGCGGGTAGATCCGCCGGGCGTTGATCGTCCGCTTCGTCTCCTTGGCCCGCGCGCCGCTCGACACGACCACCCGGTCCCACCCCTCGGTGTAGACCGCGCCGGCCGGCCCGAGGTCGAGAACCGTGACATACCAAGGGATTCGGAGTGGCAGGAGCGGCTCTCCGAACAGGTCGCTGATGACGTTGTACCCGGCATAGCGGCCCATGGGGCGGCCGTGTTGACACGACATGACCGACAGGTGGTCGTCGTCCATGCGGGCGGCGGCGACATCGCCCGCGGCGAAGACCGCGGGCACACCGATGACCCGCAGGCAGTCATCGACGGGCACCCGACCCAGGCCGTCGCGCGCCACCGGCAGTTGCTCGGTCAGCGGGCTGGCCCGCATGCCGGCACACCACACCACGGTGGCCGCCGCGAGGCGCTCGCCGGAGGTGAGCGACACACCGCCCTCGTCGATCGCGGCAACACCCACTCCCGCCCGGGCTTCGACGCCGTTGGCCGATAGGGCCTCTTCGATCACCGGGCGCGCCGAGGCGCCCATGTCGGAAAAGTTCCGGCTGCGATCCAGCAACACCACCCGGGGAGCAATGCCGGTCGCGGCGAACAGCCGCCGCAACCTGTCCGGCAGCTCGCAGGACACTTCTATCCCGGTCAGCCCCGCCCCGACCACGACCACGGTGCCGGCCGCGGGCGTCGGCGAATCGTCGGCCAGCCGGCGGAGGTGGTCCCGCAGCGCCAGCGCTCCGTCGTAGGTGTCCACGTCGAAGGCGAACTCCCGCACGCCCGGTAGGGCCGGTTTGGCCACACGGCTGCCCGACGCCAGCACCAGCCGGTCGTAGGCGTACGTCGCACCGCCCGCCGTGGCGACGGTGCGGGCGTCGGTGTCGATGGCGGTCACCTCGGTGGCGACGTGTGCCACCCCGACGGGGTCGAGCAGGTCGGCGAGCGGGATGCGGCACGGGGTCAGGTCGGCCTCGTAGTTGCGCACCCGGATGTCGTGGAACGGCCGGGCGGCCAGCACCGTGATGTCGACCGTGCCCGCCGGAATGGCGAGCTCGTCGAGCCGGCGGGCGGCCCCGAGCGCCGCCCACAACCCGGCGAACCCCGAGCCGATCACCACCACAGCGCTCAACGCTCGACACCTCACGTCGGTCGATCCCGTCACCACAGTGTGGGCCGCATGCCGGACCAAGGCGACCCGGCGGTGCGGCCAATCGTCGTAGTCTTATGCCTGTGAGTGCGCTTTCAGAGTTCGTGACCGCCCTGCCCCCGCAGCTGCGGGACCCGGTGCTGCTCGCCGTTCCCTTCTTCTTGCTGCTGTTGACGCTGGAATGGTCGGCGGCGCGCAAGCTGGAAAGCATCGTCGGCGACGCCCGGCCGGCGTCCGGCGCGTACTTCACCCGCGACGCGATGGCCAGCATCTCGATGGGTCTGGTTTCGGTGGGCACCACCGCCGCGTGGAAGACACTGGCACTGTTCGGCTACGCCGCCCTGTACGCCTACGTGGCGCCCTGGCACCTCTCGGTCGGCCGTTGGTACACCTGGGTGATCGCGCTGGTCGGCGTCGACCTGCTGTACTACGCCTACCACCGGATCGCGCACCGGGTGCGGTTGATCTGGGCGACGCACCAGGCCCATCACTCCAGCGAATACTTCAACTTCGCGACGGCCCTGCGCCAGAAGTGGAACAACAGCGGCGAGATCCTGATGTGGGTTCCGCTGCCGTTGCTGGGGATACCGCCCTGGATGGTGTTCTTCAGCTTCTCGATCAGCCTCATCTACCAGTTCTGGGTGCACACCGAGCGGATCGACAAGTTGCCGCGGCCGTTCGAGTTCGTGTTCAACACCCCGTCGCACCACCGCGTGCACCACGGGATGGACCAGATCTACCTCGACAAGAACTACGGCGGAATCCTCATCATCTGGGACCGGCTGTTCGGCAGCTTCCAGGCCGAGCTCTTCCGGCCGCACTACGGCCTCACCAAGCGGGTCGACACGTTCAACATCTGGAAGCTGCAGACCCGCGAATACGTCGCGATCGCCCGCGACTGGCGTACGGCGACTCGGCTTCGCGATCGCCTGGGCTACGTTTTCGGGCCGCCCGGTTGGGCGCCGCGCGGCGCGGAGCAGGCCGAGGCGGCCGTTGCGGTGGCGACATCGACGTAACGCCGGTGACGGACGGCGCGAAGACTTCTGCGTAACGCAAAGTCACGCCGTAATCTCAAATCGGTCGAGATTTGGCCCCGACGGATCGGAGTACATGGTGCGTCGCCTGGCAATGCGCGCATTCATCGCGTCGGTCACCGCGGCCGCGCTCGCGCAGTGGCTGCCGCTTGCGCCGGCCGAAGCGGACCCCGTTGTGGTCTATCCGGGCATGGAGATCCACCAGGGCAACCGCGTCTGCACGCTGGGCTACGTCGATCCCGGCATGAAGATCGCCTTCACCGCGGGGCACTGCCGGGGTGGCGAGGGGGTCGTCACCGACCGCGGCGGAGCGGTCATCGGCCGGCTGGCGGCCTTCCGGGACAACACTCCCAGCGGGACGACGGTGGCGACCGACCAGTTGATCACCGACTATGAGGCGATCGTGCTGGACAACGGCGTGATGGCGAACAACGTCCTGCCTGGCGGACGTCAACTGATTTCGAACCCGGCGGCGGCGCTGGCACCCGGGCAGGCGATCTGCCATTTCGGCGTGAGCACCGGCGAAACATGCGGGACGGTGGAGAGCGTGAACAACGGCTGGTTCACCATGTCGCACGGCGTGCAGAGCCACAACGGCGACTCCGGCGGCCCGGTGTATCTGCCTTCCAGCGCCGGTCCCGGGCTGCTCGTGGGGATCTTCAACAGCGTGTGGGGTGATTTTCCGGCCGCGGTGTCGTGGCGGGCGACGTCCGAAGAGGTCCGTGAGGATCTCGGGGTGGCGCGGGGCGCTCGGTAGGCCCTTCAGCGGGTCGCGTCGGCCGCCGCGAGGGCGAACACCGGGATGGTGGGCGCGACCGCGCGGAATTGCTCGTCGGTGCTGTCCGGGGTCAGCCCGGCGACGTAGTCCTTCACCTGCCAATACCAGCGGTCGAGGTAGCGTCGCAGCAGCTCCGGTTTGGCCGCGTCGGCGACCTCGCTGACTCGGGCGCGCCGCCGGCGCCAGCGGGGGCCCGTCTCGACGACCCCCGCGGCCCGCACGTTGCGGGCCCACTGGGTGTTGCCGCGGGGTGAGACCAGGTAGTCCACGCCGTCGACCGTCAGCACGTTGATGACCACCGCACGCGGTTTACCGCTCTTGCGCCCGCGGACGCGCAGCGCACGCGTCCCGGCGATGCTGACACCCATCTCGGCGAGCCAGCGGATCACCGCGTTGGCGGCGCGTGCGGCCCCGTTCGGTTCTTCGTATCGCGTGGACATGTCGCGTCCTCTCTCGCAATCTAACGAGAGCACTGCTCTCTTTGCCCGCGACACTGCCACAGTCCTGGCCGGAAAGCAAGAGCGGTGATCTCGGTTGTGCCAGACTGGCCGCGTGGGCAAACGCCAGGACACCCGGGAGCAGACCGAGGCGCGCATCATCGAGCTGGGTCGCCGGCAGCTGGTGGATCGTGGGGCGGCCGGATTGTCCGTGCGCGCGATCGCCCGCGACCTCGGCATGGTGTCGTCGGCCGTGTACCGGTACGTGTCCAGCCGCGACGAGTTGCTGACGTTGCTGCTGGTCGACGCCTACTCGGATCTGGCCGACGCCGTGGACCGCGCACGCGAGACGGTCGGCGAGCTCTGGAGCGACGATGTCATCGCGATCGCCCGCGCGACCCGGCGATGGGCCGTCGCGCACCCCTCCCGATGGGCCCTGCTGTACGGCAGTCCGGTGCCCGGCTACCACGCCCCGCCAGAGCGCACGGTGGTCGCGGGAACCCGGGTGGTGGCGGCCTTCTTCGACGCCGTTGCATCCGGGATCGCCACCGGGGACATCAGGCTGACGGATGTCGTTGCCCCACAACCGATGTCGTCGGACTTCGAACGGATTCGCCACGAGTTCGGTTTTCCCGGCGACGACCAGGTGGTCGCCAAGTGCTTTCTGCTGTGGGCCGGGGTGCTGGGAGCAATCAGCCTCGAGGTGTTCGGGCAATACGGCAGTGACACCCTGACCGACCCCGAGGCGGTGTTCGACGCGCAGCTTGGGCTGCTGGTGGACGTGCTGGCCCGGCACTGACGGGTCGGCCGGGCGAATTAGAACATGTTCACCCGGCTTTCACAGCGGCGCGCCGGCCCGCGACGGCAAAGTTTTCGCGGCCCTTTCTGGCGGCCGAGGCACTGGACTATCCTGCGAGACGATGACCCTTCCCGTTCAATCGCCGACGCAGATCGCCTGGGTTACCACCGACCTGGATGCCACCGAAACCGCCCTCACCGGCCTGTTAGGTGTGCGCAAGTGGGTGCGGATACCCGAGGTGCACTTTGCTCCGGACACCTGCAGTTACCTCGGCAAGCCGGCCGATTTCGTCGCCAGCATCTCGTTGAGCTATCTCGGTGACATGCAGCTGGAGCTGATTCAGCCGGTCAGCGGGGAGAACATCTATAGTGACTTTCTGCGCGAATCCGCGCCGGGTCTGCACCACATCTGCATAGAGGTCGAAAGCCCGCAGCAATTCGACGCAACATTGGCCGAGGCGGTGGAGTTCGGGGCCCCGGTGGTGCAGCAGGGCGTGATGCCCGGCGGCATTCAGTTCGCCTATGTGTCGGCGCCCCGGGCGGCAGTCCCGTTCGTGGAGATCGCGTACATAGCGCCCGAAATGAGGGCGTTTTACGACTACATCAAACAGGAGCAGCGCCAATGAGCACCGAGATTCCGGCAACGGTCAACGCGGACGACGTCACATCGTGGTCGGATGACGTTGACGTCGTGGTGGTCGGCTTCGGAATCGCGGGCGGCTGCGCCGCCGTCAGCGCCGCGGCCGCCGGGGCGCGAGTGCTGGTGCTCGAGCGCGCCGCCGTGGCGGGCGGCACGACTTCGCTTGCGGGCGGCCACTTTTACCTCGGTGGGGGCACGGCGGTCCAGCGGGCGACCGGCCACCCCGATTCGCCCGAGGAGATGTACAAGTACCTGGTCGCCGTGTCCCGGCAGCCGGACCACGAGAAGATTCGGGCCTACTGCGAGGGCAGCGTCGAGCATTTCGATTGGTTGGAAGACTTGGGCTTTCAGTTCGAGCGCAGCTACTTCCCGGGCAAGGCTGTCATCCAGCCCAACACCGAGGGCCTGATGTTCACCGGCAACGAGAAGGTGTGGCCCTTCCTGGAGCAGGCCGTGCCCGCGCCGCGCGGGCACAAGGTGCCGGTGCCCGGTGACACCGGGGGCGCCAGCATGGTCATCGATCTGCTGCTGAAGCGCGCCGCCAGCTTGGGCGTCCAGATCCGGTACGAGACCGGAGCCACCGAGCTCATCCTGGACGGTTCGGGTTCCGTCAGCGGTGTGATGTGGAAGCACTTCGCCGAAACCGGTGCGATCAAAGCAAAGTCGGTGATCATTGCCGCCGGGGGATTCGTGATGAACCCCGAGATGGTTGCCAAGTACACGCCGAAGCTGGCCGAGAAGCCGTTCGTGCTGGGCAATACCTACGACGACGGCCTCGGCATCCGGCTGGGCGTTTCGGCAGGCGGCGCAACCGAACACATGGACCAGATCTTCATCACGGCGCCGCCCTACCCGCCGTCGATCCTGTTGACCGGCATCATCGTCAACAAGCTCGGCCAGCGTTTCGTCGCCGAAGATTCCTACCATTCGCGGACTTCCGGGTTCATCATGGACCAGCCCGACAGCGCGGCGTTCCTCATCGTCGACGAGGCGCACCTGGAGCACCCGAAGATGCCGCTGGTTCCGCTGATCGACGGCTGGGAAACCGTCCCGGAAATGGAAGCGGCGCTTGGCATTCCGGAGGGCAACCTGGTGGCAACGCTCGACCGCTACAACGCCAACGCCGCCCGCGGCGAGGACCCCGACTTTCACAAGCAGCCCGAATTCCTTGCGGCGCAGGATCAAGGCCCCTGGGGCGCGTTCGACATGTCACTGGGCAAGGCGATGTATGCCGGTTTCACGATCGGTGGTCTGGCCACGTCCGTCGACGGCGAGGTGCTGCGCGAAGACGGCACCGTCGTGCCCGGCTTGTATGCGGCCGGCGCCTGCGCCTCCAACATCGCCCAGGACGGCAAGGGCTACGCGAGCGGCACCCAACTGGGGGAGGGCTCGTTCTTCGGGCGCCGCGCCGGAGCGCACGCGGCGCACGGCGCCGGGAGCGCGCAGGAGCGGTAAGACACCGCGCCGGAGCGCGAAGGCGTTAGACGCCCGCGGGCTCCTTCTTCTCCTCCACGGGGCCCAACCGCCAGGGGCCGCCGCCGAGCAATTGCAGCTGTTGTTCGTGATGCTGCTCGACGGTGGGCCGATGACTGACGCTGACCACGACGCAGTCCGGGAGCTCGGTCCGAACCAATTGATAGAGCGCGAATTCCAGGCCCTCGTCGAGCGCGGAGGTGGCCTCGTCCAGGAAGACGGCCTTCGGTTTGGTCAGCAGGATCCGCGCGAAAGCGACCCGCTGCTGTTCGCCGGGGGAGAGCACCTTGGCCCAATCGCGCTCCTCGTCGAGCCGGTCGAGCAGGGGGGCCAGCGCGACTTTGGTGAGCACCTCCTGCAATTCGTCATCGGAAACTCCGTCCGGCGAGTTCGGATAGCACACGACGGTGCGCAAGCTGCCCAGCGGCACGTAGGGCAATTGCGAGAGGAACATCGTCGCGTTCTCGCCGTCGGGACGGCACAGGGTCCCGGACGCATACGGCCACAACTCGGCCAGGCTGCGCAGTAGCGTGGTCTTGCCCGCGCCGGAGCGTCCGGTGATCACCAGCGAGTCACCTTCGGCCAGTTGAACATCCAGCGGATCGATCAGCCGGTCGCCGCCCGGCGTGCGCACCTCGACGTCGCGCAGCTCGACGGCCGTCTCCTCGCTCGGCTTGACCAGCATGGTCGGCAGCGCGCGGCCCTGACTGTTGGCGTCGACCAGGCCGTGCAACCGGATGATGGCCGCCCGGAAGGCGGCGAAGGCGTCGTAGTTGTTGCGGAAGAAGGACAGTGAATCGTGAATGTTGCCAAAGGCGGTCGCGCTCTGGCCGACGTCGCCGAAGTCGATCTGCCCGGCGAACAGCCGCGGCGCCTGAATCACCCAAGGCAGCGGGACGATCGCCTGGGACACCGACCAGTTCCACCCGTTGAAGATGATGGTCCGGCGCACGAACTTGCGGTAGTTGTCGATGATCGGCGTGAACCGCCGCCACAGTTGCGTCCGCTCGACGCGCTCACCGCGGTAGAAGCCCACGGCCTCGGCGGCGTCGCGCAGTCGCACCAAGGCATAGCGGAACGCGGCGTTCAGTTTCTCGTTGTTGAAGCTCAGCCGGATCAGCGGATGTCCCAGCCACACCGCGACCAGCGTGGCGATGAACACGTAGACCAGGACCGTCCAGAACATCGCGCGCGGAAAGTCGACGCCGAACACGTTGAGGTTTCCCGACAGGTTCCACAGAATCGCGGCGAAGGAGATCACCGAGGCGACCGCGTTGACGGCCCCGAACAGCAACGTGCTGCCGGTCCCGTTGGACGGGATGTTCGGCGTGCCGCCCGCGTTCGCGGTGAAGATGTCGATGTCCTGCTGGATGCGCTGGTCGGGGTTGTCGATCGTGTTGTCGATGAACAGGTCCCGGTAATAGGCCCGGCCGTCAAGCCAGTCGTCGGTGAGATGCGACGTCAGCCATATGCGCCAGGCGATGATGAACCGCTGGGTCAGGTAGATGTCGATCATGAACCGGATGACGTACAGGGTGGCCAGCACGCTGAAGATCGCGATGGACATCCAGAAGCCATGAATGCCGGACTGTTTGACCGCGTCGTCGTCGGCCGCTATGCCCTGGACCGCCTTCTGCACCGCCGTGTACAGGTCGTTGCCCTGGTAGCTGAGCAACACCGTCAGCCGGACCGAGAGCAGCACCGACAGCAACAGCACGCCGAGCATCAGCCACACGCCGACGCTGCGCGCCCCGACGAAGTACCCGCGCGTGATCCGCCAGAACTGCCGCCCCCACGGGGTGAGATATCTGAACAGCACCAACGCGACGAACAGACAGACGGCGCTGATCAGCCAGGCGATGGCGACCCACCGCAGGGAATCCACGGCCGCCGCCGACCAGTTGATCGAGGGCTTGAACGGCTTTGGACCCATGGTCGCTGTCTCCTCACGGTCGCGCTGGTGGACTCGGCTGGCACTTCAAATCCTCCGGCGAAGGTACCCGAAGGATCTGGATAGGCTGCGGTTATGAGCACCGACGCCATTCCCACCCAAACATTGCACGCCGGCCGGCTCATCGCGCGGCGCCTGCGGGCCAGCGGTGTAGACACCCTCTTCACGTTGTCCGGCGGCCACCTGTTCTCGGTCTACGACGGCTGCCGCGAGGAGGGGATCCGGCTGATCGATACCCGCCACGAGCAGACCGCGGCCTTCGCCGCCGAAGGATGGTCGAAAGTGACGCGGGTGCCCGGCGTCGCCGCACTCACGGCGGGACCGGGCGTCACCAACGGGATGAGCGCGATGGCGGCCGCACAGCAGAACCAGTCGCCGCTCGTCGTGCTGGGCGGCCGGGCACCGGCCGGGCGGTGGGGAATGGGTTCGCTGCAGGAGATCGACCACGTGCCGTTCGTGGCGCCGCTGGCCCGCTTCGCCGCGACGGCGCAGTCCGCCGAGGACGCCGGCCGGCTCGTCGACGAGGCGTTGCGGGCGGCGGTCGGCGCACCCTCGGGGGTCGGCTTCGTCGACTTCCCCATGGACCACGTGTTTTCCATGTCCGAGGATCACGGGCGTCCCGGTGCCCTCACCGACCTGCCGCCGGGTCCCGGCGTGGACGACCTGGACGGCGCCGCCCTGGGCCGCGCCGCGAGCCTGCTGTCGGCGGCCCGGCGGCCGGTCATCATGGCCGGCACCAACGTCTGGTGGGGGCACGGGGAGGCCGCCCTGCTGCGCCTCGCCGAGGAACTCCAGATCCCGGTCCTGATGAACGGGATGGCCCGCGGCGCGGTGCCCGCCGATCACCCGTTGGCGTTCTCTCGGGTGCGAGGAAAAGCGTTGGGCGAGGCCGATGTTGCGCTGATCGTCGGGGTGCCGATGGATTTCCGGCTGGGCTTCGGCGGGGTGTTCGGGCCGCAGACCCGGCTCATCGTGGTGGACCGCGCCGAACCCGAACGCAGGCATCCGCGCCCGGTCGAAGCCGAGCTCTACGGCGACCTGTTGTCCATACTCGCGGCCCTCGCGTCCGGGGGCGGGACCGACCACCGCGACTGGATCGACGAACTGCGCACCGCCGAGACCGCCGCGCGCGGAAAGGAAAAGGCCGATCTGGCCGACGAGCGCGTGCCGCTGCATCCCATGCGGGTGTACGCGGAGCTGGCGCCGATGCTGGACCGCGACGCCATCGTCGTCATCGACGCCGGCGACTTCGGGTCCTACGCCGGCCGGGTGATCGACAGCTATCAGCCGGGCTGCTGGCTGGACAGCGGCCCCTTCGGCTGCCTCGGCTCGGGCCCCGGTTACGCGCTGGCCGCCAAGCTGGCCCGGCCGGACCGTCAGGTCGTCCTGCTGCAGGGCGACGGCGCCTTCGGGTTCAGCGGCATGGAATGGGACACCCTGGTCCGGCACAACGTGCCCGTGGTCTCGGTGGTCGGCAACAACGGGATCTGGGCGTTGGAGAAACATCCGATGGAGGCGCTGTACGGCTATTCGGTGGTGGCGGAACTGCGGCCGGGCACCCGCTACGACGAGGTGGTGCGCGCCCTGGGCGGCCACGGCGAGCTGGTCTCCGCGCCGGCGGAGCTGCGGCCCGCGCTGGAACGCGCCTTCGCCAGCGGCCTGCCGTCGGTGGTCAACGTGCTCACCGACCCCGGCGTCGCCTACCCACGCCGATCCAACCTCGCTTGACGTGCCGGGCGGGGCCGCGAAGGTGCTGAAAATGCCACCGTCTGCGGCGTGTCGCCGGGCAGACACGCACGGTCGCGCCGGCGGGCGGCTCGCGTACCGTTGACCTGTGCCAAAGACCACCCGCGCGCAACCCGGCCGCCTGAGCAGCCGATTTTGGCGACTGCTCGGCGCCAGCACCGAGAAGAACCGCAACCGCTCCCTTTCCCAGGTCACCGACTCGTCCGAATACGACGAGGAGGCCGCCGGGCTCACCGACGAGCAGCTGCGGAAGGCCGCCAAGCTGCTCAAGCTAGACGACCTCGCCGAGTCTGAGGACATCCCGCAATTCCTGGCGATCGCCAGGGAGGCGGCCGAACGGGCGACCACGCTGCGCCCGTTCGACGTGCAGCTGCTCGGTGCGCTGCGAATGCTCGCCGGCGACGTCATCGAAATGGCCACCGGTGAGGGCAAGACGCTCTCCGGGGCGATCGCGGCGGCCGGCTACGCCCTCGCCGGGCGCCACGTGCACGTGGTGACGATCAACGACTACCTCGCCCGCCGCGACGCGGAGTGGATGGGCCCCCTGCTCGAGGCGATGGGGCTGACGGTCGGCTGGATCACCGCCGAGTCGACCAGCGAGGAGCGTCGCGCCGCCTATGGCTGCGACGTCACCTACGCCTCGGTCAACGAGATCGGTTTCGACGTGCTGCGCGACCAGCTCGTGGTCGACGTCGACGACCTGGTGTCGCCGAACCCCGACGTGGCCCTGATCGACGAGGCCGACTCGGTGCTCGTCGACGAGGCCCTGGTGCCGCTGGTGCTGGCGGGCACCACACACCGGGAGACCCCGCGGCTGGAGATCATCAAGCTGGTCGGCGAACTGTCCCCGGAAACGGATTACGACACCGACTCCGACAGCCGCAACGTCCATCTGACCGACGTCGGGGCGCGCAAGGTGGAGAAGGCGCTCGGCGGCATCGACCTCTACTCCGAGGAGCACGTCGGCACGACCCTGACCGAGGTCAACGTCGCGCTGCACGCGCACGTGCTGCTGCAGCGCGACGTGCACTACATCGTCCGGGACGACGCGGTGCACCTGATCAACGCCGCGCGCGGCCGCATCGCGCAACTGCAGCGCTGGCCCGACGGCCTGCAGGCGGCCGTCGAGGCGAAGGAGGGGATCGAGACCACCGAAACCGGGGAAGTGCTCGACACGATCACGGTCCAGGCATTGATCAACCGCTACGAGACGGTGTGCGGAATGACGGGCACCGCGCTGGCCGCCGGGGAGCAGCTGCGCCAGTTCTACAAGCTCGGCGTGTCACCGATTCCGCCGAATGAGCCCAACATTCGCGAGGACGAGTCCGACCGCGTCTACATCACCGCCGCCGCCAAGAACGACGGGATCGTCGAGCACATCGTCGAGGTGCACGAGACCGGGCAGCCGGTGCTGGTCGGGACCCGCGACGTGGCCGAGTCGGAGGAACTGCACGAGCGGCTGTTGCGCCGCGGTGTGCCCGCGGTGGTGCTCAACGCGAAGAACGACGCCGAGGAGGCGGAGGTCATCGCCGAGGCCGGCAAGTTCGGGGTGGTCACCGTCTCGACGCAGATGGCCGGACGCGGCACCGACATTCGGCTCGGTGGGTCCGACGAGGCCGACCACGACCGGGTAGCCGAGCTCGGCGGCCTGCACGTGGTGGGCACCGGACGGCATCACACCGAGCGGCTGGACAACCAGCTGCGCGGGCGCGCCGGCCGCCAGGGCGACCCCGGCTCGTCGGTGTTCTTCTCGAGCTGGGAAGACGATGTGGTCGCGGCCAACCTCGACCACAACAAGCTGCCGATGGAAACCGACGACGACGGCCGGATCGTCAGCCCCAAAGCGGCCGGGCTGCTCGACCACGCCCAGCGCGTCGCCGAGGGCCGGATGCTGGACGTGCACGCCAATACCTGGCGCTACAACCAGCTGATCGCCCAGCAGCGCGCCATCATCGTCGATCGCCGGAACACGTTGCTGCGCACCGCAACCGCGCGTGAGGAGCTCGCCGAACTGGCGCCCAAGCGGTACAAGGCGCTGTCCAAGGACATCGCCGAAGACCGTCTGGAGAAGATCTGCCGGCAGATCATGCTCTACCACCTCGACCGCGGGTGGGCCGATCACCTGGCGTACCTGGCGGACATCCGCGAAAGCATCCACCTGCGCGCGCTGGGCCGGCAGAACCCGTTGGACGAGTTCCACCGGCTGGCGGTCGATGCGTTCGCGTCGCTGGCCGCCGACGCCATCGAGGCCGCGCAGCAGACGTTCGAGACGGCCAACGTCCTCGAAGAGGAGCAGGGCCTGGATCTGTCCAAGCTGGCCCGGCCCACCTCGACGTGGACTTACATGGTCAACGACAATCCGCTGTCGGACGACACGCTGTCGACGCTCAGCCTGCCCGGGGTCTTCCGCTAAGCCGTTTAACGGACCGCAATATGGCCGCGTTAAGGTCACGGCTTATGGAGCCGGCGCTTCCATCCGACCGGGTGCTGACGGTGCCCAACGCGTTGAGCGCGATCCGCCTGGTGCTCATCGGGGTGTTCGTCTACGCCCTGCTGTTCGCCCACGCCAACGGTTGGGCGGTCGGGATCCTGATGTTCAGCGGCGCGTCGGACTGGGCCGACGGCAAGATCGCCCGACTGCTCAACCAGTCCTCGCGGCTCGGCGTCCTGCTGGATCCGGCGGTCGACCGCCTCTACATGATCTGCGTGCCCGTCGTGATGGCGCTGAGCGGGATCGTGCCGTGGTGGTTCGTCGGCATCCTGCTGGCGCGCGACGGGCTGCTGGCTGCGACGCTGCCGCTGCTGTGGAGCCGCGGCTTGTCCGCGCTGCCGGTGACCTACATCGGCAAGGCCGCCACGTTCGCGTTGATGTCGGGCTTTCCGCTGGTCCTGCTCGGCACGTGGGATGCCCTGTGGAGCCGGGTGGTCGGGGCCTGCGGCTGGGCCTTCCTGATCTGGGGCATGTATGGCTATCTGTGGGCGTTCGCGCTGTATGTGGTGCAGATGACGCTGGTCATCCGCCGAATGCCCCGGCTCAAACACGGCGCGCACCTGCCCGAGGCGGTCGATCGTGGCTGACCCTGACCGCCTGCTGGGCGGCTACGACCCCAACGCCGGCCGCAGCGCACACGTGGCGTCGCGGCCGAAGCTGATCCCGGTGCCTTCGCTCCTGCGCGCCCTGCTTTCCGAGCACCTCGATCCCGGCTACGCCGCGGCCGCGGAGAAGCGTCGCGGTGCTTCGACCCGCGAGGGCGGGCGTGAACGCGCCTTCGGCTGGCTCTGGCAGGCGTTGGCGGCGCTGCTGATCGCCACCGTCTTCGCCGCCGCCGTCGCGCAGGCGCGCTCGGTCGCCCCCGGTGTGCGCTCCGCGCAGCAGCTCTTGCTGGGCAACGTGCGTTCGACGGAGAGCACCGCGGCAAAACTCGCCCAACGGCGCAGCGAGCTGTCCGCTCGAGTCGACGACGTGCAGCGGCGCGCGCTGGCCGACGACGCCGAAGGACAGCGGCTATTGGCCCGTCTCGATGCGCTCGGCCTGGCGGCGGCGAGCCGGCCCGTCATCGGGCCCGGCTTGAAGGTGACCGTGACCGATCCAGGTGCCGGCCCCAACCTTTCCGACGTCTCCAAGCAGCGGGTCAGCGGCAGCAGGCAGATCATCCTGGACCGGGACCTGCAGCTGGTCGTCAACTCGTTGTGGGCGAGCGGGGCCGAGGCGATCTCGGTCGGCGGCGTCCGCATCGGGCCGAATGTGACCATCCGGCAAGCCGGCGGGGCGATCCTGGTCGACAACAACCCCACCAGCAGCCCGTACACGATTCTCGCGGTGGGCCCGCCCCGCGCGATGCGGGACGTCTTCGACCAGAGCTCGGGCCGGCAGCGCCTCAAGCTCCTCGAGGTCTCCTACGGTGTCGTCGTCACCGTGGACGCCGCCGACGGGCTGACACTTCCCGCCGGATCGATCCGGGATACCAAGTTCGCCAAACAGATTGGGCCACAGTGAGAAAAGTCCTCGGCAGACATCTTCGCCTGTGCGAGTCACGGAACGGCAAGCGCGCATGATCGGCATCGCGGCGCTGGCGATCGGCATCGTGCTGGG
>NZ_LZJB01000277.1:0-16259 GCF_001666895.1 Mycobacterium sp. E3298 | reverse complement strand
GTCGGACAATTCGCCGCGGCGCCCGCCTCCGACGTCACGTACCCGACCCATCAAGTCATCCACTGGATGTTCGCGATGGGTGACACCCTGGCCATCAATCTCTGGCGTTGTCTGGCGCTGCTGGCCACACACACCGAGATTCTCCTCAACGCGCAGAACGCAATCGACGAACACAGTGCCCACGACTACCTCGTGGGCTGCCTATCCGAAGCGATGCGCCTCTGGCCCAGCACCCCCGTCTTGGCGCGAACCCTCACCGGGCCCACCAAGTGGGACGGCGAGATCGTGCCCGCGGGAACACAAGTCATGATCGTCAACACCTTCAACCACCGCGACACCAGCCGTTTCCCCGGGGCCGATCAGTTCAATCCCACAGCGTGGACCCAAGGGGCCGCCCAATCGTCGTGGTCATTCAACTTCTTCAGTCACGGCCCGCAAGCATGCCCGGGCGCCGACCTTGCGCTACGAATCGGCGTCGCCGTATTGACGGCCGTCCTCGGCGAGCGCAGCCCGGCGGCGACCGGTGCCAATCTGGACCTACACCGACCGCTGCCACGCACGCTCGACCACTCGCGTGTCGGCATTCGATTGAGACGCCGGCCCTGAAACACAGGCACCGCGCAGACTCGTCGGCCACGCTCAACGCCTTCGGGGTGCGGCCATCGCCGAGCCCCCGCCGGCGATCGAGGTGCCCGGTCACACCCGACTCGACCCCAAAGCTTGACTCGATGTCGAACGGATGTTCGAATAGAGGTCATGCGCTGGGCGGGCCAGGCGGTCGCCGTCAACGGGGACCCCGTCGAGGACGGGGCGCTACCGGGGCTGCAGCGGATCGGCCTCGTCCGCAGCGTGCGGGCCCCGCACTTCGAGGGCATCACGTTTCACGAGGTGCTGTGCAAGTCGGCACTCAACAAGGTGCCGGACGCCTCCGCGCTGCCGTTCCGGTACACCGTCAACGGCTACCGCGGTTGCTCGCACGCATGCCGCTACTGCTTCGCGCGGCCCACACACGAATACCTGGACTTGAACTGCGGCAACGACTTCGACAGCCAGGTCATCGTCAAGACCAACGTCGCCGAGGTCCTTCGCCGCGAGCTGCGCCGGCCGTCGTGGCGGCGCGAGACCGTCGCGCTGGGCACCAACACCGATCCCTACCAGCGGGCGGAGGGGCGCTACGCGCTGATGCCCGGCATCATCGCCGCCCTCGCCGAATCCGGCACACCGCTGTCGATCCTCACCAAGGGCACGCTGCTGCGGCGCGACCTGCCGTTGATCGCCGATGCGGCGCAACACGTTCCGCTGTCGGTCGCGGTGTCGCTGGCGGTCGGTGACCCGGACCTGCATCGCGACGTCGAGCCGGGCACGCCGAGTCCGCAGGCGCGCCTGGGCCTGATCGCGGCGATCCGCGAGGCCGGCTTGGACTGCCACGTGATGGTGGCGCCGGTGCTGCCGCAGCTGACCGACTCGACGGAGCACCTCGATCGGCTGCTCGGCCAGATCGCGGCGGCCGGCGCCACCGGTGTCACGGTCTTCGGCCTGCACCTGCGCGGCTCGACGCGTGGCTGGTTCATGGCCTGGCTGGCGCGCTCGCATCCCGACTTGGTGGCCCGCTACCGCGAGCTTTACCGGCGCGGTGCGTACCTGCCCCCGGATTACCGCGAGATGCTGCGGGGCCGGGCCGCGCCGCTGATCGCGAAATACCGGCTCGGCGGCGAGCTGCGGTCGTTCCGGCGCCCCGTCGCGGCTACCCCGGCGGAGCCGGAACACGTTCAGGCGACGCTGTTTTGACCTAGGCCGGTTTGTCGCGGCGCGGCTTGGTCAGCGTGAACCGGTCCACCTCGGTGACCGCGCCGAACGGCCCGCTCAACGCGTAGTGCGTGGCCTTGATCGAGGTGTTGCCACCGGGCTGGCCCGGGTCCACGTCGAACGCCGCGAACCCATAGGGATTGTCCCGGTCTCTGAACGCGGACCACGGCGCGTCCTCCACGACGTAGATCGGCGGCTTGCGCCCGAGCGCCGGATCGAACGCGCCGACGCCGGTCAGCACACGGCAGCGCGGCTCGGGGAACAAGAACGCGTTGGTGGGCGCGGACGTGCCGCCGCCGCCGATGACGAGATGCACCGTTCCCTTGGTCGCGTCGATGACGTCGCCGCGGGTGTCGACGGGGATCGGTGTGCGGGTGTCGGTCGGCAGTGTTCCGCGCAAGGGGTGCGAGCGCTCGTAGTGGTGTTCGTGGCCGCACACCACCAGGTCGACCTGGTACTCGTCGAACAACGGGAGCCATGCCTCGCGGATTCCCAGGTCGGCGCCGTTGGCGGGCTTGTCGGCGCTGGAGATCGCCGTCTGGTGCATGCACACGACCACCCAATCAATGTCCGGATCACGCCGCGCTGCGGCGAGTTCGGCTGCCAGCCAACGCTTTTGCTCACCACCCGAGTATCCGTGCACGTAGAAGTTGCCGCCGTCCTGAAACGCCACGTCGTCGTTGTTCAGGCTGATCACCCGCACCGAGCCGGCGGTGAACGAATACCAGAGCCCGCGCGTCTCCGGGCTCGAGCCCGTGTCGGGCACCGCGAAGTACGCCTGATAGGCACCGTAACCGATTGGGCCGTTGCCCAATTCGTTTTCGTGGTTGCCTGCCGCCGGCATCCACGGCCGGTAGCGCGCCGAGCGGGTGTTGTTCTCGAACCACGCGGACCAGGTACGGATCCGGTCCTGCGCGAGGTTGGCGTAGCACAGGTCGCCGTTGATCAGATTGAACAACGGCGCCATCCGCTCGACCGCCAGCGTGGTGTCGGCCGACGCGGGCGAGCCGATGTTGTCCGTGCCGTAGCTGCCGTCGGGCATCCTCACCAGCGTCGGCGTGGACTGATCTCCGAAGCTGGTGAATCGGAACGGCTTTCGGCCGGACGGTGCCGTCCTGATGGTGCCCATCTCCGGCTCGGCGCCGTCGTGCACGGCGGCGTACACATAGTCGGTGTCCGGGGCGAGGCCGGTCAGGCGGGCGTGATTCACGCGGACTTCGGTGTTGGACTTGGCATCGCGGTAGGTGCGGGTTTCGGCCGCCACGGTCCGGCCGAGGCCCGACGCCGGCGTGCCGTAGCTGACGCGGGGGTTGCGGATCGCGTCGACGGTGTGCCAGGACACCACCACCTCCGAGGCGGCCTGCCTGCCGAATTGCAGGTGCAGCCCCGTCACCGGCGGCGCGCCGGCGCGGCTCGGCTGGTAGACGAAGGCGGGCGCACCGCGGTGGGACCACACCAAGGCGGCGCCACCCCCGACGCCCGCCCCGAGGGCGGCCGAGACCGCGCTGGTGGTCAACAACCTGCGGCGGCTGATGCCGGGCGCGGCAGCACCGCCGTGGGGCGGTGCGGGTTCGTCGACCACCCCTGCTTCATACCCGAGCGGGGTGAACGTCCGCGGAACGGGCGCGCTAGTGGCTGTGCGGCTCGAGCAGTCCCGCCTGCCCGGTGGAGGGCGGGCGGGCCGCCAGCCACTCGCGGGTGGCCGCGTGCGACCGTTCGATAAGCGTTGCACCGTGGGAGAAGTCGGCCCCGGAGATGGCGACGGGGCACAGCGGGCGGACGACCCGCAGGTCGACCGTTCGCTCGAAGCGTTCGACGTCGACGGCGAGGCGATGGTTCACGGCCAGGGTCAGGGCGTGCAACGCCATGTTGACCGCCGTCTTCGGCGCCGCGGGCAGGGCGCACGAGTAGCCGGTCGGGAGCACCCAGACCCGGTCGGCGCCCAGCGCGACGGCGTGCGACACCGGCGTGTTGTTGACCACGCCGCCGTCCATCAGGTCGCGGCCGTTCACCCGGACCGGTGGAAAAACGCCGGGAATCGCGGCGCTGGCCGCGATCGCGTCCACGGCGTTCCCCGACGACAGCAGGACGTCGCCGCCGGAGACGACGTCGGTGGCCACCACATGCAGGGGGATCGGCGCGTCCTCGAGCCGCGCGAACTCGAGCTTCTCGGCGAGCAGCCGTCGCAACCCGACATTGGGCACCAGGTGCGACCGGCGGCCCAGCATGCCCATCGCGCCTGCGATCGGGTGCGTCGGAAAGATGTCCCTCCGCGACAGCGACGTCCATAGCTCGGCCAGCCCCCGAATCCCCGGGAGATCGGGTCGCGAGGCGATCCACCCGCCGTTGACCGCGCCGACCGACGTCCCGACGATCAGGTCGGGCCGTTCCCCCTCGTCGGCCAGGGCGAGCAGCATTCCGACGTGGATAGCGCCGAGGCTGGCCCCGCCGGACAACACGAAGGCCGTGGGCACAAATGCATAGTAGGGACCTGCGAGCACGCGTAGCGCCGTAACGAATTGGGTAGCGTTTTCGATATGACGAACGTGCGAATAGTGACCACGGGGGTCGCGGTGGCGACGTTTGCGGCCGCCGCAGCGGTGGCCGTCACGCCCGCGACCTCATCCGCGGACCCGGCCGGCCACCAGGTGACTTACACCATCACCGCCACCGGCAACCTCACCGGCAACGTCCGGTACATGAACACCGATCCGCCGAGCCAGGCTGCCTTCGACGCGAACTCGTCGCAGTTCCTCAACAGCGTGCAGACGGCGTTCGCCGCGGGGCAGCCGCTGGTGTACAACACGACGTTGAACGACCCGAATAAGTGGGCGTTCGTGAACGCGAGCGGCGGTTGTCACTGGCCGGATTGCGATTCGTCGAACACGCCGCAGATCCAGTGCCAGATCGCCGTCGACGGTCAGGTCGTGGTGACGCAGAGCGCCACCACCGGCGTGACCTGCTCGACGCGGCCCTGGTGAACCGGTAGGTCCGCTCAGCGGTGCACCCGCAGCGCGAGGTAGTACTCGTGCCGCCGGGTGTGGTCGAGCGTGTAGCCGACCGCCCTGGTCACCCCGTCGTGGTCGGACTCCAGCCAGCGTTCGGTGTGCTGGCGTTCGAATTCGGTCCACGACGGCACGGTGAACCGCTCGAGGACCGTGTCGGGATGCTCGAGGCTGTGATAGAGCCCCCAGCTGTGGCCCCCCGTGCGCAGCCGTGAGCGCCGCACCGCGCTCATCGCCTCGACGAAGTCCTGGAGGGTGTCCGTCGCGACGCGGTAGCGCACGGTCACCAGCACCGGTCCGTCGTTGGGGCATGGCTCGAACACGACCATCGGCATCGGCCAGGCCCGGGAGATGTCGCGGCTCAGCTTCCCGGTCTCCGGGCGCAGCCCGAACGGGACGACGCTCAGCGCGGTGACGCCCAGCAACACCGCCGCCACGGTCAACGCCACGCCGAGCCCCTCGCGCGTGGCGACGACACCCCAGAGGTACGAGCCGACCGCCTGGGAGCCCGTGAATACCAGCAGGTACATCGCCAGCCCGCGGGCGCGAACCCAGCGCGGCAGATGCAGCTGCGCCGCGGCGTTCAACGTCGTCAACGTGATCAGCCAGGTCATCCCCGACAACACCAGGAAGGGCGCCGCCGCCGCGAACGGCAGAAAGACCACCGCAAGGGTGGCGGCGCCGTACGCGGCCGCGCACACCGCCAGCAGCGTGTTGGGCGGCACCTTCTGGCGTAACGGCGCCGGGACCGCGACGGCGAGCACCGCGCCCACACCGATGGCGCCCAGCGCCACGCCGTAGCCGCCGGCCCCCAGGTGCCAGGTGGCGGCGGCCGTCACGGGCAGCAGGGCCAGCAGGGCCGAGGCGGGGAAGACGAACAGGGCCGCGCGCAGCAGGATCCTGCGGAAGATCGGACCGTTGACCACGTAGCCCAACCCGGTCAAGATCGCCTGGCCGAGGTGCTCCCGTTCGATGGGCGCGATCTGCTTGGGTCGCCGCCACCCCGCCAGGGCGACGATGATGCCCACGAACGAGATCGCGTTGATCGCGAAGACCGCCGCCGGGCCCGCCACCGCCAGGACGATGCCGCCGATGGCGGGCCCGACCACCCGGGCGACGTTGACCGAGACGCTGGCCAGCGTTGCGGCGGACGTGATCTGCTCGCGGGGGACGACCTCCGGTTGGATCGCCTGCCAGGCCGGCGCCGTGATCGCGGAGGCGACGCCGATCGCCAGGGTGAACAGCAGCAGTGCGGTCGGGGTGAGGCGCCCGAAGTAGGTCAGCCCGGCCAGCGCGAGCGCTACCACCACCGCATACGACTGCAGGACGATCAGCAACCGTCGCTGGTCGAAGACGTCGGCGAGCGCACCGGCGAACAGCGCCAGCACGAGCGTCGGCCCCAGGCTCGCGGTCTGGACCAGTGCGACGACGGTGGCGCTGCTGTGGCCTTCGACCAAGACCCATTGCGCCGCCACGCTTTGCATCCAGGTGCCCACGTTGGAGACGAACTGCGCGACGAACAATGCGCGGAAAACCTGATTGCGCAACGGCGCCCAGACCGATATCTCCCCGCTGTCGGTGCGCTCCTGCGTCATATCCGACATGCGAGCCTTTCGCGTCGTGCGGCGGGGTAGAAGTCTAAGACACGCACCCAACGCGCGCATGACGGCGCGGCGTCACCGCCGGTGTCCGCCTCGTGATCGGCTGGCCGCCGTAATAGACCTCGACGCCGCCGGCGGGCACGAGAAAGATTGGGGCTAGCCCAAATTCGGAGCGGCGAAGGTGTCGCACTTCTTCGGGTCACCGGTCTGGTAGCCGACGGTGAACCAGTGCTGCCGCTGCTCCGACGAGCCGTGCGTCCACGACTCGGGGTTGACCCGCCCCGTCGCTTCCTTCTGGATGCGGTCGTCGCCCACCGACGCCGCGGCCGAGAGCGCGTCCTGGATGTCCTGATCGCTCAGCGGCTGCAGATAGGGCACGCCGGTGCTCTCCTGCTTGACGGTCGACGCGTAGTGCGCCCAGATCCCGGCGTAGCAGTCCGCCTGCAGCTCCGTGCGCACGCCGTTGCCGCCTGCGCCCTTCGCCCCCTGCTGCGAGCGGCCCAGGATGCCCTGCAATTGCTGCACGTGGTGGCCGTATTCGTGGGCCACCACGTACTCCTGCGCGAACGGCCCACCGCTGGAACCGAATTTGTCGACCAGCTCCTGGAAGAAGTCGGTGTCGAAGTACGCCGTCTGGTCAACGGGGCAATAGAACGGCCCCACCGCGGTGGTGGCCGGCCCGCAGCCCGTGTCCACCGAGCCGGTGAACAACCGGACGTGCGGCCGGGTGTAGCCCTGCATCAGCTGCTTCCACACCGCGTCCACCGAGTTGCCGGTGGCGACCACGCGGCACTGCACGTACTTGTTGGCGTCGGCCCCGGTCTTGCACTGGCTCAGGTCGAACCCGGGCGCCGAGTAGCCGCCGGTGTTCGTCTGCTGCTGGTTGAGCACGCGGCCCGGGTCGACGCCCAACAGCAACGCGCCGATCAGGATGAGCAGCCCGAGGCCGCCGCCCCCGACGGCCATCCCCATGCCGCCGCCGCCGCCCGACGACGACGCGGTGCTGGTGTCGATCTGCATACCCTCGTTGAAGCTCATCGCCCGCTCCTAACGTTGCCCGGTTTCGGCGAACCGCGTATCGGTGTAATTGCGCAGGTTGCGCAGGAATCGGCGGAGCCCCAGGTTGAGCAGCGGCCCCACCGCGTACATCGCCAGCCGCGCCGGGCCCGCGGGCTTCTGCGCCATGGTCCACGTCAGCCGGCACCCACCCGGGATGACCTCGACCCGGTAGTCCTCGGCGAATGCCGCGACGGCCTGCGTCGAGCATTCGTTGAACCGAAAAGCCATGTGGCTGAACGGCTCCCACGCCAGATACTCTTCGTTGCCGACCAGGCCACCGCGCATCTCGACGACCCGGGTGGTGCCCACGCCGCGCGGCTCGGGGCTGGTCCAGGTCACCTTGGTGATCACGCTCGCCCAGCGGGGCCAGGACTCCGCGTCGGCGAGCACCTCGAACAGCTGCTCGGGGGTGATCGCGAGGTCGACGCTGTTGCGATACACGAAGGGCGCGCTGTCGATGAAGCTCAGGTCGACGCGGTCGCAGGGGAACATGGAAATAATCTAGCCGGGGCCGTCGCTCGCCGCGGCCAGCAGCGGCACAAGGACGTCGCTGATCGGCGTAGCCAGATCATGGGCGCGGCCCTTGCGGCTGATCACCCCGTTGCGGATGTCCCACTCCATCCGCCGGCGGTTCTCCCGGTCGGCCAGGATCGAGGTGCCCATGTCCTCGGCGACGTGCCGGAACATCTCGGCCAGCTCGTCGACGATGGTGTCGGGCAGCTTGGCGCCCTCGGCCCGCGCGACCGCCAGGCATTCGGCGACGTAGCGCCGCGACAGTTCGGTGACGTCGTCGCGGCGGAACATGCCGGATCGCCGCCCGGACAGCGCCATGAACCCGGCCAGCGCATTGGTGAGCAACTTTCGCCAGGCGGCGGTGACGAAGTCGGGGTCGCAGTCCACCCGGCACCCGGCTCCGCGCAGCAGGTCGGCGACCGTCTGCGCCGCGGGCCCGCTGGGCAACACCAGCGTCGCCTCGGTGCGCAGCCGCACCCAACCCTCGGGCTGGGTCTCCGCCGAGTACCACACGATGCCGGGCACCACCGGCGACGACGGGCAGTGCGGCTGCACCTGCTCGGCCTGCTCCACGCCGTTCTGCAGCACGACGACGATCGTGTGCGGGTCGCACAGCCGGGTCAGCCAGCCCGACGCCGCGTCGTTCTGGGTGGCCTTGACCGCCAGCAGCACGACGTCGACCGGCCCGGTGACCTCGCCCGGATCGGTGTGCACGGGGCCGGGTACCACGATCGGATCCGCGCCGTCCGGCCGCAATTCGATGCTTTCCCGGGGGGTGTGGCCGCACACCAGCACCGAATGCCCTGCCTGGTGAAGCAGCGCGGCGATCGTGGTGCCGACGGCGCCGGGACCGACGAGTGCGATGTTGGTGACGATAGGACCGAAATTACCTCCCTCTAGACTGGGCACTCGTTCCAACCGCGGGAAAGGGAGTGTTTGTGCTGCGCAGCCACGCCGCCGGGTCGCTGAGAAGCAGCGACGCCGGACAGCAGGTGACGCTCGCGGGCTGGGTGGCTCGCCGCCGCGACCACGGCGGCGTCATCTTCATCGATCTGCGCGACGCCTCGGGGGTCGCGCAGGTGGTGTTCCGCAACGCTGACGTGCTGGCGCAGGCGCACCGGTTGCGCGCCGAATTCTGCGTCGCGGTCACCGGTGTCGTCGAGATCCGGCCGGAGGGCAACGCCAACCCGGAGATCGCCACCGGCGACATCGAGGTCAACGTCGCCACCCTGACCGTGCTCGGCGAGAGCGCGCCGCTGCCGTTCCAGCTCGACGAGCCCGCCGGCGAGGAGCTGCGGCTGAAGTACCGCTACCTCGACCTGCGCCGCGACGGGCCGGCCGCGGCGCTTCGCCTGCGCTCCAAGGTGAATGCCGCCGCCCGCGCGGTGCTGGCCGGCCACGACTTCGTCGAGATCGAGACGCCGACGATCACCCGGTCGACGCCGGAGGGCGCGCGCGACTTCCTGGTGCCGGCCCGGCTGCACCCCGGCTCGTTCTACGCCCTGCCCCAGAGCCCGCAGCTGTTCAAGCAGTTGCTGATGGTGGCCGGGATGGAGCGCTACTACCAGATCGCCCGCTGCTACCGGGACGAGGATTTCCGCGCCGACCGGCAGCCCGAGTTCACCCAGCTCGACATGGAGATGAGCTTCGTCGACGCCGAGGACATCATCGCGATCTCCGAGGAGATCCTGACCGCGCTGTGGAGGCTGATCGGCTACCAGGTCCCCACACCCATCCCGCGGATCACCTATGCCGACGCGATGCGCCGATTCGGCTCCGACAAGCCGGACATGCGGTTCGGGCTGGAGCTCGTCGAGTGCACAGAGTTCTTCAAAGACACCACGTTTCGCGTCTTCCAGGCGCCGTACGTGGGCGCGGTGGTGATGCCGGGCGGGGCGTCGCAGCCGCGTAGAACGCTGGACGGCTGGCAGGACTGGGCCAAGCAGCGCGGCCACCGCGGGCTGGCCTACGTGCTCGTCGGAGATGACGGCACGCTGGGCGGCCCGGTGGCCAAAAACCTGACCGACGCCGAGCGCGACGGCCTGGCCGCCCACGTCGGGGCCGAGCCGGGGGACTGCATCTTCTTCTCCGCCGGCCTGCCCAAGCCGTCGCGCGCCCTGCTGGGCGCCGCCCGCGGAGAGATCGCCAGCCGGCTCGACATGATCGATCCCGAGGCGTGGGCGTTCGTCTGGGTGGTGGACCCGCCGCTGTTCGAGCCCGCCGACGAGGCGACCGCCGCCGGGGACGTGGCCGTCGGCTCGGGCGCGTGGACGGCGGTGCACCACGCGTTCACCTCGCCCAAGCCCGAGTACGAGGACGTGGTCGACACCGACCCCGGCGCCGTGCTGGCCGACGCCTACGACATCGTCTGCAACGGCAACGAGATCGGTGGGGGATCGATACGTATCCACCGCCGCGACATCCAGGAGCGCGTATTCGCCGTGATGGGCCTGGACCAGGCCGAGGCCGAGGAGAAGTTCGGATTTCTGTTGGAGGCGTTCACCTTTGGCGCGCCGCCGCACGGCGGGATCGCCTTCGGCTGGGACCGGATCAACGCGCTGCTGTCGCGCGTCGACTCGATCCGCGAGGTGATCGCGTTCCCGAAGACCGGCGGCGGCGTCGACCCGCTCACCGATGCGCCCGCGCCTATCACCGCGCAGCAGCGCAAGGAGTCCGGAATAGACGCCAAACCGGAGAAGGTTGACCGGGCATGACGGAAATGCCTGACACCCAGACCATCAACGCGTTCAACCAGAGCATCATCGACGAGTTCCGATCCAACGGCGGCAAGGTCGGCGGCCAATTCGAGGGCGCCAACCTGCTCCTGCTGCACACAACCGGCGCCAAGTCGGGTGAGCCTCGGGTGTCGCCGCTGGCCTACTTCGACATCGACGGCAAGCTGATCATCATCGGCTCGTTCGCCGGCGCGCCCGTCAGCCCGGCGTGGGTGCACAATCTCCGGGCCAACCCCGCGGCGCATGTCGAGGTTGGCACCGAGGAGTTCGACGTGGCCGCCCACGAGTTGCCGCGCGCCGAACGCGACGCGCTGTTCGACAAGATCACCGCGGCCGCGCCCGGCTTCGCCGAGTACCAATCCAAGACCAGCCGGGTCATTCCGCTGTTCGAGTTGCGGCGCACTTAGGTGTCGTGAACACCTCGCGGCCATCGGTTGTTCTCGCCGCCGCGCGTGCGGGCAACAAACGGCTGCGACTGGTGTGGTTCAACCTGATTCAGACCTCCGTGGCCGCGGGACTGTCGTGGTATCTCGCGCACGATGTCTTGGAACATCCGCAGCCGTTCTTCGCGCCGATCGCGGCCGCCGTGTCGTTGTCGACGAGCAACGTGCTGCGCGCGCAACGCGCCATCCAGATGATGGTCGGGGTAACTCTCGGCATCGGGCTTGGTTCGGTGGTGCAGGCCGTGCTCGGCCCCGGGGCGGTCCCGATCGCGATCGCCGCCTTGGTCGCGCTCGGGGCCGCGGTGTTCATCGGGGGCGGCTTCATCGGACACGGGATGATGTTTGCCAACCAGACCGTGGTGTCGGCGATCCTGGTGTTGGCGCTGTTTCACAGCGGCCTGGGCTGGGAGCGCATCTTCGACGCGCTGATCGGCGGTGGGGTGGCCATCGTGTTCGCCGTCTTGCTGTTCCCGCCGACCCGCTGAGGGTGCTGCGCAACGCGCGCGTCGGCGTGCTGGGCGTGCTGCACGACGTCTTGTCGCGGGCGGCGGACGTCGCCGTCGGACGCAAGGTGCCGCCATCCGACTGGCCACTGACGGCGGTCGACCGAGTGCACGAACAGCTCAGCGGACTGCTCGAGGCGCGCACCACGGCCCGCCAGGTGGTGCGAGTCGCGCCGCGCCGCTGGGGCATGCGCGACACGGTCCATGCCGCCGACCGCCAGGCCGTACACGTGGCCTTGCTGGCCGGTTCGGTGCTCCAACTGGCCCGCGCCGTCGCCCCTACCGCCGACGGCAGTCGCGACGGGCTTCCGCAGACCGTGCCCACCGTCTTGGTGGTGCTCGCGGCCGCGACCGCCCTCGCCGACGCCGATCCGGCCGGCGCGTGCGCGTACATCGCGTCCGCGCGTCATCACGCTTCGGAATTGCAGTCGATCGCCCGCGAGAAGACGCAGCTGATCCTCGCCGACGTCGTCAGCGCCTGCGTCGACGACCTGCAACGCGTGATCGACCTGCGGCACGTGTGAGGTTCAGCGGGAGTCGGCCAGGAACTCCTGGACCAACTTCCTCGGGGCCTGCGTCAGCCACGCCTCGGTGATCAGCTCCTCGAGGTCGCGGACCGAGATCGCGTCCAGTTTGACCAGCACCGCCGGGTAGCCGTCGAAATGCGGTGTCGTGAAATAGACGTCCGGCTCGTCGGCGATCAGCCCGAACTTGACGCCCTCGTCGGACACCCGCACACCGAGGATGTCGCCGCCGGGCGGTTCCGCGCCCCCGTCTGCCAGCGCCTCGCGTTCGGAGGGGCGCAACGGCCGCTCCCACGCCAGCAACTTCTTGCCGACCCGCCAATCATGCGGGGACGGCTCCGAGGTGAGTGCCAGCTCACGGACGATGCGGGCGACGTCGTACCACGTGGCCACATCTCGATTGTGCTCCCGGTTTGGTCTGCGTGCCGCCGGATCGGCAAACGGTTTCGCGTCGCGGACGGCGCGCAAGCGGCCGGCGTGTGATGTGATCAGCCTTGTGTCTGAAGCTGACGCCGGGACCGCCCGCCGCCACCGAGTCACCCACCGCACCGAGTACCGGTACTCCGACGTGGTGACCGGCTCCTACGGCCGCGGCTTCCTCACCCCGCGCGATTCGGCGCGGCAGCGGTGCGTCGCGCACCGGCTGACCATCGACCCGGCCGCCGCCGACGTCTCCACCAGCGTCGACGTCTACGGCAACATCAGCTCCTACTTCCACGTCACCGAGCCGCACCATGCCCTGACCGTGACCAGCGACTCCATCGTCGACGTCTATCCGCCCGCCCCGGGGCGCTACACCAGCGGGCCCGCGGTGCAACCGTGGGAAGACTCCCGCCCAGTGGGCGGCAGGGGCGCGCTCGCCGCCGAATTCACGCTCGACCTGAATCCGCCCGAGATCACCGACGAGATCCGGGAGTACGCGGCGCCCAGTTTCGCCCCGGGGCGCCCGCTGGTCGACGTTCTGCGTGACCTCGCGTCGAGGATTTTCGCCGACTTCACCTACCGCTCGGGGTCGACGACGATTTCCACTGGTGTCAATGCGGTTCTGGCGGCCCGGGAAGGGGTATGTCAAGACTTTGCCAGGCTGGCGATCGCCTGCCTGCGCGCCAACGGTCTTGCGGCCAGCTACGTGTCCGGGTACCTGGCCACCGACCCGCCACCGGGAAAGGATCGAATGATCGGGATAGACGCCACCCACGCCTGGGCGGGGGTGTGGACCCCGCAGGAACCAGGCCAGTTCGAATGGCTCGGCCTGGATCCCACCAACGACCAGCTGGTCGACGAGCGCTACATCATCGTGGGACGCGGCCGCGACTACGCGGACGTGCCGCCGCTGCGCGGCATCATCTACACCAATTCCGAACACAGCGTGATCGACGTCGCCGTCGACGTGGTGCCGTTCGAGGGGGATGCGCTGCATGCGTGACTTCAACTGCCCCAACTGCGGCCAGCGCCTGACGTTCGAGAACTCCACCTGCCTGAATTGCGGCAGCGCGCTGGGGTTTTCGCTCGAGCAGATGGCTCTGATGGTGATCGCCGAGGAGAACGCCGGCGACCACGCCGGGTTCGTGGACGCCGCCGAGTATCAATTGTGTGCCAATCTCCAACTGGCCGAATGCAATTGGCTGGTGCCCGTCAACAATCCCCGGCTGCTTTGCACGTCCTGTGCGCTGACCACCGTGCGGCCCAACGACGCCGACACCGCCGGTCTGGCCGAGTTCGCCCGGGCGGAGGCGGCCAAGCGGCGGCTGATCGCGGAGCTGCACGAACTCAAGCTGCCGATCATCGGGCGCGACGAGGATCCCCAGCAGGGCCTGGCATTCCACCTGCTGTCCAGCGCGCACGAGAAGGTAATGACCGGGCACGACAACGGCGTCATCACGCTCGATCTCGCCGAGGGCGACGACGTGCACCGCGAGCAACTCCGGGTGGAGATGGAGGAGCCGTATCGCACCCTGCTGGGGCACTTCCGGCACGAGATCGGGCACTACTATTTCTACCGGCTGATCGCGCCGTCGAGTGACTACCTCGCGCGGTTCAACGAGCTGTTCGGCGATCCCGACGCGGATTACCAGGAGGCGCTGGACCGCCACTACAGCGAGGGGCCACCCGAGGACTGGCAGGAGGACTTCGTCTCGTCGTATGCCACCATGCATCCCGCCGAGGACTGGGCCGAGACGTTCGCCCACTACCTGCACATCCGCGACACCCTGGACACCTCGGCGTGGTGCGGCTTCGCGTCGGCGTCGGCGACGTTCGACCGGCCGGCGTTGGGCCCCAGCGCCTTTCAGACGATCATCGACATGTGGTTGCCGCTGTCGTGGTCGCTGAACATGGTGAACAGGTCAATGGGCCATGACGACCTCTACCCGTTCGTGCTGCCCGTCGCGGTGCTGGAGAAGATGAAGTTCATCTACACCGTGATCGACGAGGTGACGTCGGAGTCACGGGGACCGGCCGCCATCGCGGGGTAGGTCGAGACGATGTGCTTCTCCATCACGGCGGACCTGGTGGTGGGCACCGCCCTCGTGCCGGTCGCGGTGGCCAGCCTGCGCGAGGTGAAGCACTGGCGCGAGGTGCCTTTCGCTTCGCTGCCCGCGGTGTTCTCGGTCCACCAGTTTCTCGAGGCGGCGGTGTGGCCCAATCGCTTCGTCTCGGCCGGGGTGGCGGAGTTCGCGATGCACGCCTATGTGTTCATCGCGCTGCCGGTGCTCCCGCTATTGGTTCCGTTGGCGATCCTGATGCTCGAACCGCGCGGCGCGCGGCTGCGGGTTGCGCCGTTTGCGGTGCTCGGTGCGGTGGTGTCGGCCTATCTCGCGATGGTCGTCCTCATCAAGCCGGTCGGGGTGACGAGGTGCCCGCACGCGCTGGAATACCAGACCGCCGCTCGTGAAAGTTACTTGTGGGCAACGCTCTACATTGTCGCGGTCATCGGGCCCGCGTTGCTGTCGGGCTATCGCTCCATTGTGGCGTTCGGATTGGCAAACCTGGTGGGGCTGATCGCGGTCGGCCTCCTCTACTTTGAAGCGTTCGCGTCGTTCTGGTGCATATATGCCGCCGTGCTGTCGGTTTTGGTGCTGGTGCACATGCGACGTCGGCGGCGGTTGCCCGACGAGCACCGCTTCCGGGGTGATGACCTGGATCGCGCAGCATCGAACGTGTGATTCTCTCAAATCCCTTGTGTCACTTTAGCTTCAACTGTCACAATGCGGGCTTTTTTGTCGGTGGGGGTTTCTAGAGTTTGAGGTATGGAGGCCAGTCGTGAGGAGATCGTCGACGCTATCGACGCGCTCGACGGCGACGCGGACCGCCTGTGCGCCATGTCTTTTGACGTGCTCACCACCCCGGAACGGTTGCGGGCTTTGGAGCGGGTGGAAAGCGTCGCCCGCCGGCTGCGTACACCCCAGCACGCGTTGATCAATCAGCTGTCCGCGCAGGCCAGCCCCGAAGAGGTGGGTGGCTCGCTGCGGGTGGGGTTGGCCGACCGGTTGCGCATCACCAAGGCCGAGGCCGCCCGGCGCATCGCCGAAGCCGCCGACCTCGGCGAGCGCCGGGGGCTGACCGGTGAACGGCTGGCACCCAAGCTGACTGCGACCGCGGCCGGCCAGCGCGCCGGGCTCATCGGCGAGGGCCACATCAACGTGATCCGCGGCTTCTTGGCCCACCTGCCCGATGCCATCGACGCGTTGACCCGCCAAGCCGCCGAGGCTGACTTGGCCGCCAAGGCCGCCGGGTATCGGCCCGACGAGCTAGCCAAATACGCCCAGCGGCTGAGGGAGTGGCTGCACCCCGACGGGGAGTTCAGTGATGCCGAGCGGGCCCGCAAGCGCGGGATCGCCCTGGGCGCTCAGGACTTCGACGGCATGTCGCGCCTCAGCGGGCTGGTCACCCCGGAGTTGCGGGCCGCCATCGAGGCCATGCTGGCCAAGCTGGCCGCGCCTGGGGTGTGCAACCCCGACGACGAAATCCCGGTGGTCGACGCGACGCCCGATCAGGACGCGGTGCGCCGCGACACCCGCAGCACGGCGCAACGCCACCACGACGCCTTCCTGGCCGGGCTGCGCGGACTC
>NZ_LZJB01000276.1:0-13190 GCF_001666895.1 Mycobacterium sp. E3298 | reverse complement strand
GGCAATCCGCTCTGAGCGCAATGGCCTGGTCAGAGGGCTGCCTGACGCCGGCTCCGCGACACTTGTCGGTGCGCGGTTCTAACCTGGTGGCATGGCTTTCGCCACGGAACATCCCGTAGTCGCACATTCGGAATACCGCGCGGTCGACGAGGTCGTGCGCGTCGGCGGCCACTTCGAGGTCGTCAGCCCGCACGCGCCCGCCGGCGACCAGCCGGCCGCCATCGACGAGCTGGAACGCCGCATCAGGGCGGGCGAGCGCGACGTGGTGTTGCTCGGCGCCACCGGTACCGGGAAGTCGGCCACCACCGCCTGGCTCATCGAGCGGCTGCAACGGCCCACGCTGGTCATGGCGCCGAACAAGACGCTGGCCGCCCAGCTTGCCAACGAGTTGCGAGAGATGTTGCCGCACAACGCGGTCGAGTACTTCGTCTCGTACTACGACTACTACCAGCCGGAGGCGTACATCGCCCAGACCGACACCTACATCGAGAAGGACAGCTCGATCAACGACGACGTGGAGCGGCTGCGGCACTCCGCGACGTCGTCGCTGCTCTCGCGGCGCGACGTGGTCGTGGTGGCCTCGGTGTCGTGCATCTACGGCCTGGGCACCCCGCAGTCGTACCTGGACCGCTCCGTGGAACTCAGCGTCGGCACCGAGGTGCCCCGCGACGCGCTGCTGCGGTTGCTGGTCGACGTGCAGTACACCCGCAACGACCTGTCCTTCACCCGGGGCTCGTTCCGGGTGCGCGGCGACACGGTCGAGATCATCCCGTCCTACGAAGAGCTGGCGGTGCGCATCGAGTTCTTCGGCGACGAGATCGAGGCGTTGTACTACCTGCACCCGCTGACCGGCGACGTGATCCGCCAGGTCGACTCGTTGCGGATCTTCCCGGCCACCCACTACGTCGCCGGTCCGGAGCGGATGGCCCATGCGATCTCGACTATCGAGGAGGAGCTGGCGCAGCGGCTGGCCGAGCTGGAGGGCCAGGGCAAGCTGCTGGAGGCGCAGCGGCTGCGCATGCGCACCAACTACGACATCGAGATGATGCGCCAGGTCGGCTTCTGCTCGGGAATCGAGAACTACTCGCGCCACATCGACGGCCGCGGCCCCGGCTCGCCCCCGGCGACCCTGCTCGACTACTTCCCCGAGGATTTTCTGCTGGTCATCGACGAGTCGCACGTCACGGTGCCGCAGATCGGCGGGATGTACGAGGGCGACATGTCCCGCAAGCGCAACCTGGTCGAGTACGGGTTCCGGCTGCCGTCGGCGTGCGACAACCGCCCGCTGACCTGGGAGGAGTTCGCCGACCGGATCGGGCAGACGGTGTACCTGTCGGCCACCCCGGGCCCCTACGAGCTGAGCCAGGCCGGCGGCGAGTTCGTCGAGCAGGTCATCCGGCCGACCGGCCTGGTGGACCCGAAGGTGGTGGTCAAGCCCACCAAGGGGCAGATCGACGACCTGATCGGGGAGATCCGCAAGCGCACCGACGCCGACGAGCGGGTGCTGGTCACCACGCTGACCAAGAAGATGGCCGAGGACCTCACTGATTACCTGCTGGAGATGGGCATCCGGGTGCGCTATCTGCACTCCGAGGTCGACACGCTGCGCCGGGTGGAACTGCTGCGCCAGCTGCGGCTGGGGGACTACGACGTGCTCGTCGGCATCAACCTGCTCCGCGAGGGCCTGGACCTCCCCGAGGTCTCGCTGGTGGCGATCCTGGACGCCGACAAGGAGGGCTTCCTGCGGTCCTCGCGCAGCCTGATCCAGACCATCGGCCGCGCAGCCCGCAACGTCTCCGGCGAAGTGCACATGTACGCGGACTCGATCACCGACTCGATGAAAGAGGCGATTGACGAGACCGAACGGCGGCGGGCCAAGCAGATCGCCTACAACGAGGCCCACGGCATCGACCCGCAGCCGCTGCGCAAGAAGATCGCCGACATCCTCGACCAGGTCTATCGCGAGGCCGACGACACGGAAACGGTGGGGGTCGGCGGGTCCGGCCGCAACTCCTCCCGGGGCCGGCGCGCCCAGGGCGAACCGGGCCGCGCCGTCAGCGCCGGGGTCTTCGAGGGCCGCGACACGACCAGCATGCCGCGCGCCGAATTGGCCGACCTGATCAAGGACCTCACCGAGCAGATGATGGCCGCCGCGCGAGACCTGCAGTTCGAGCTGGCCGCGCGCTTCCGCGACGAGATCGCCGACCTGAAGAAGGAACTGCGGGGGATGGACGCCGCCGGCCTGAAATGAGTTTGCTGGCAGCGCATCTCCGATTTGCACCCCTGAGGCACCCCATACGGTAGAAGGGTGACCGACACCGCGACCGTGACTGGCGGCTGGCGCCAGCTGCTGGGCGCCAGGTATCTGAGGACCTCCATCCTGCTGGCGGGTGGGGTGTGTCTTTACGCCACGAACGAGTTCCTGACCACCAGCTTGTTGCCGAACACCATCGCCGAAATCGGCGGCAGCCGGCTCTACGCCTGGGTCACGACCCTGTACCTCGTCGGGTCGGTGGTGGCGGCCGCGATGGTCAATCCGATGCTGCTGCGCGTCGGGGCGCGCTCGTGCTACCTGACCGGTCTCGCCGTGTTCGGCACCTCCAGCCTGGTTTGCGCGGCGGCGCCCAACATGGAGGTTCTGATAGCCGGGCGCGCCCTGCAGGGTGTCGCAGGCGGGCTGCTGGCCGGCCTCGGGTACGCGCTGATCAATTCCGCTCTTCCGCGCATGCTGTGGACGCGCGGCTCGGCGCTGGTGTCGGCGATGTGGGGCGTGGCGACGGTGGTCGGCCCGACGACGGGCGGCCTGTTCGCCCAGCTGGGCCTGTGGCGGTGGGCCTTCGTGGCGATGGCGGTGCTGACCGCCCTGATGGGCCTGCTGGTGCCCGTCGCGCTGGTCCGCGTCGAGCACACGCCCGTCGTGGCGCCGATGAAGGTCCCGGTGCGGTCGCTGCTGCTGATCGGTGCCGCCGCGCTGGCGGTCAGCGTCGCCCAGATTCCGAGCAACACGCTGGCGACGTTCGCCCTGCTCGCCGTCGGCGTCGCCCTGGTGGGAGCGTTCGTGCTCGTCGATTGGCGGACGCACGCGGCGATCTTGCCGCCCAGCGTCTTCGGCCCCGGCCCACTGAAGTGGATCTATCTGACCATGGGCGCGCTGATGGGCGCCGCGATGGTGAACACCTACGTGCCCCTGTTCGGCCAGCGGCTGGCGCACCTGACCCCGATAGCGGCCGGATTCCTGGGGGCCGCGCTGGCGCTGGGCTGGACGGTCAGCGAGATCCTCAGCGCGTCCCTCGAGAGCCCTCGCACGATCGCGCGGGTCATCGTGGCGGCACCGATCGTGGCCGCCTCCGGCCTGGCCCTGGCCGCGGTCGCCCGCCGCGGGGACACGTCCCCGTGGACGGCCGCGCTGTGGGCGATCGCGCTGCTGGTGGCGGGCACCGGGATCGGGATGGCCTGGCCGCATCTGTCGGCGCGCGCGATGTCCTCGGTCGACGACCCGGCCGAAGGCGGCGCCGCCTCGGCGGCGATCAACACCGTCCAGCTGATCTCCGCGGCCATCGCCGCGGGTCTGGCCGGCGTGGTGGTGAACACCGCCAAGGGCGGCGACGGGATGGCGGCGCACTGGCTGTTCACGGTGTTCACCGCGCTCTGCGCGGCCGGGGTGGCGGTGTCCTACGGCGCGACCCGCCCGCGCCAGGTGCAACCCGTCAGCTGACCCGCGGCGGCGTCAGTCCGGGTCGTCGTCGGCCTGGAAGACGGCCACCACCCCGTCGACGTCGCCCAACACCTGTCGCGCGCTCGCGATCCTGGTGCCGGACAACGTCATCGCCACCCGCACCTCGCCGTCGTCGATGTCGTGCGCGTCCGCGTCGAGCTCGGTGAGCTGCCAGTTCTGCTGCCCGCAGATGCGCAGCACCTCCCGCAGCATGCCGCGGCCGTTCTCGTAGATGATCTGCACCCGGACGGTGCCCCGCAGCTGGGCCGTCAGGTGGCCCTCGACCGCCTTGAAGACGAGCGCGCTGACGAAGTGCAGGGCCACGACGGCGCTGGCGAGCAGCAGCAGGCCGGCGCCCACCGCCATGCCGACCGCGGCCGATTCCCAAACCGCGGCCGCCGTCGTGAGCCCGTGCACGGCACCACGCCGGGTGATGATGATGCCGGCCCCCAAAAAGCCGACGCCGGAAACGATTTGGGCCGCGACGCGGGATGGGTCCAGTGCGACCGCGCCGGGCGACAGGACGTCGGCGAAGCCGTACTTGCTGACCAGCATGATCAACGCCGCCGACGTCCCGACGATCGTCTGCGTCCGCAGCCCGGCGCTCTTGCCCTGGATGGTGCGTTCGAAGCCGATGAGCGCGGTCAATCCGAACGCGGCGAACAGCTCGACCAGGTGTCGGAGACCCTGCACGTTGCCGCCCAGCAGCGGTGCGGCCAGCGAGCTTTGCATACCCCGTCAACTACCCAACAAATGGCGGTTCATGCCGCCGGCAAAGCGCGAATCAGCGCGTGGACTTCACCACCTGCGAGTAATGGAACTGCCAGCGTTCGACAATGCGGAACCCGAGGTAACTCGGGAATCGATAGGCCGGGGCGCGGCCGAATGCGGGCCCGGGTGGCAATGACGCCCCGGATTGGTGGTCGGGCAGCGACGTTTCCTTATTGGTAATGGTCCAGATCGCGGGGCATTTGTTGATTTTTGCGGTGGTGAGCCACACGGCGACGTGCCCGTCCCACAACGACCCGACCTTCGGCCCGTACGCGCCCCGTTCGACGTCGATCAGGGACCGGAAGGCCGCCGGCCGGGTGGCCAGCAGGGCACGGATCGGGCCGGGCCGCCACGGCACGGTGTTGTCGACCATCAGGCAGTCACCGGGGGCGGCGTGCGAGCTGATCAGATCGGCGACCTGGCTGTAATCCCAGCCCTCCTTGGCGTACGGCCACCGCTGGACGAACAGGTAGTTCGGCACCGCGGCCACGGCGCAGACCAGCACCACACCGGCGATCGGCCAGGGTTTGCGGGCGAGCGTGACGATGCACACGGCCAGCACGACGGCCATCGCGGGCGCGGTGAAGATCAGGTAGCGCGGGTAGTAGATCGGTTCGCTGACGGCCGAATAGACGACCACGAGCGCGGTGGGAATGACCAGCCAGGCCGAGCAGGCGATCAACAGGCGGCGCACGTCGCCGGCCGGTGGCCGGACCCCCGCCAGCCGGGCGGCGATCGCCGCCACGACGAGGACCGCGGACAGGATCGCGAACGGAACGCTGTGGTCGAAATACTGGCGCAGGACGATGTCGAACGCGTAATGCCAGCTGACCGGGTAGATCCAGTTGACCTGCCAAACCTGGGCGTGGGCGAACAACATGAACGGCGTCATGGCAGCGACCGCGACGGTCGAGCTGCCCGCCCACCAAATCAGCGGGGATTTGCGCGCTTTCTCGGGCGCCAGCAGAGGCACCATTACCGCATAGACCGGCACCAACAGCACCATGTTCAGATTCAGCAGAATCGACAGCATTAACGCCAGCGCGTAGCAAATCCACAATCGCGGTCTGTTGCGCCGGACGGCGGCGACGAGCAATACGGTGAGCCAGACCGCCGCGGCGGCCGCGAAGGCGTAGGGTCGCGCCTCCATGCCCGCCCAGGTGGTGCGCGGCAAGATGGCGAACACGACGCCCGCGCACACCGCGACCGGCCGGGTGGAGAACCGTCTGGTGAACACCGTGACACCCGCGGCGGCGGCGCCGATCGCGAGGGCGCTGGGCGCCCGCGACCAAAATTCGGTCGGCGGAAAAACGGCGAACCAGCCGTGCATCAGCAGGTAATACAGCCCGTGTACGGCGTCGATGTGGCTCAGCAGGCGCCACAGCTCGGCCAGAGTCCGGCTCGCCGCGGCCGAGATGGTCGCCCCCTCGTCGAACCACAGCGAGGGCCGGCAGGCCCAGGCGCCGCTGACGACGGCCGCGAAGACGGCGATGGCCCACGGGTCGAGCAATCTTCCGGGCGGACGCGCGGGTGCGGGCTCCTCGACGTGGTCCGCGACGCGCTGCTCGACGGTGGGCATTGACATGATGCTTGTCACTGTAAAGCGGAATCGCCGGGACGGGTCACAATACCGCCCCGGGCTATTCGACCCCGCCGTGCGCATTCCACGAAAAGCGGCGTTATGCAACGCTTTCCGCCGCCGGCCAGAGCATTTGAATGTTTTGTCATCGGCGATATTCTCCGTTGCCGCGGCGCGACGCCGCAAATTGTCGACACGCCCGGCCATGTGGTGTCGCTAATCTCTTCCCTGTGCAACGGGCAAACGCGATAGTGTCTTGGGTTGGCTGACCAACCGAATCAGGGAGGGTAAATGGGCGCCTATCGGACTGTGGTGGTGGGAACCGACGGCTCGGACTCGTCAATGCGCGCGGTAGACAAGGCGGCGCAGATCGCGGGGCCGGACGCCAAGCTGCTCGTCGCGTCGGCATACCTGCCCCAGCATGAGGACGCCCGGGCGGCGGACGCCCTGCGCAACGAGAGCTACAAGGTGTCCGGCACCGCGCCCATCTACGCGATCCTGCAGGATGCCAAGGAGCGGGCGCACAAGGCCGGGGCCAAGAACGTTGAGGAGCGCCCGATCGAGGGCGCCCCGGTCGACGCGCTGGTCAAGCTCGCCGAGGACGAGAAGGCCGACCTGCTGGTCGTCGGAAACGTCGGCCTGAGCACGATCGCCGGCCGGTTGCTGGGATCGGTGCCCGCCAACGTCTCACGCCGGGCCAAGGTCGACGTGCTGATCGTCCACACCACGTCCTAACGCAGGGCCGCCCTACCAGCCCCGCTCGCGCCATTCCGCCAGGTGGGGACGCTCGGCGCCCAGCACCGTGTCGTCACCGTGACCGGGGTAGATGACGGTCGAATCGTCGTACACGTCGAACACCCGCGTGGTGACGTCGTCGAGCAGCTGGGTGAAATCGCCAGGCTGCCACGTCTTGCCGACGCCGCCCGGGAACAGGCAGTCGCCGGTGAACAGCTGCGTGACCCCGCCCGTCGCGGGCCCGTCGAGGGCGAGCGCGACGGAGCCGGGCGTGTGGCCGCGCAGGTGGATGACCTTGAACTGCAGCTCGCCGATCTGGACGGTGTCGCCGTCGGCCAGCAAACGATCCGGTTTGACCGGCAACGGCTCGGCGTCGATCTCGTGGGCTGCAGTCGGTGCGCCGGTGGCCTCGGCCACGGCCTGAAGCGCCTGCCAGTGGTCGAAATGCTGATGGCTGGTCACGATCAGCGCCACCTTGGGCGCGTTCTGCCGGATCAGGTCGATCAGGACGTCGGCGTCGTTGGCGGCGTCGATCAACAACGTTTCGCCCGTGGCGGAACAAGTCACCAAATACGCATTGTTGTCCATGGGGCCCACCGACGCCTTTAGGATCGTGGCGCCGGGTAGGGTCCGGCGGGCCGCGGTACCAGGGTCGACGTGTCCGGTGTAGTTGTCGTCCAGGGCAGTCATAGCGGCCACGTTACTGGTCAGACGTTGCTTGTCGGTATGGGCACATAGCATGGAATGCGCCGTGCGCATCTACGGCTACAGCACGTCAAAGATTCACTGAAAGAAGGCAGCGTGGCTGACCGCCTGATCGTCAAGGGCGCCCGCGAACACAACCTGCGCGGCGTCGACCTCGACCTGCCGCGCGACGCGCTGATCGTCTTCACCGGGCTGTCGGGATCGGGCAAATCGTCGCTGGCTTTCGACACCATTTTCGCCGAGGGCCAGCGCCGGTACGTGGAGTCGCTCTCGGCCTACGCCCGCCAGTTCCTGGGGCAGATGGACAAGCCCGACGTCGACTTCATCGAGGGCCTCTCCCCGGCGGTGTCCATCGACCAGAAATCGACCAACCGCAACCCGCGGTCGACGGTCGGGACGATCACCGAGGTCTACGACTACCTCCGGCTGCTCTACGCGCGCGCCGGAACGCCGCACTGCCCGGTCTGCGGCGAGCGGATCGCCCGGCAGACGCCCCAGCAAATCGTCGACCAGGTGCTGGCGATGCCAGAAGGCACCCGGTTCCTGGTGCTCGCCCCGGTGGTGCGCACCCGCAAGGGCGAGTTCGCCGACCTGTTCGAGAAGCTGAACGCGCAGGGCTACAGCCGGGTCCGGGTCGACGGCGTGGTGCACCCGCTGACCGACCCGCCCAAGCTGAAGAAGCAGGAGAAGCACGACATCGAGGTGGTGGTCGACCGCCTCACCGTCAAGGCCAGCGCCAAGCAGCGGCTCACCGACTCGGTGGAGACCGCACTGAACCTGGCCGACGGCATCGTGGTGCTGGAGTTCGTCGACCACGAGCACGACGCGCACAACCGCGAGCAGCGGTTCTCCGAGAAGCTGGCTTGCCCCAACGGGCACTCGCTGGCGGTCGACGACCTCGAGCCGCGGTCGTTCTCGTTCAACTCGCCCTACGGCGCCTGCCCCGAGTGCACCGGCCTGGGCATCCGCAAGGAGGTCGACCCCGACCTGGTGGTGCCCGATCCGGAGCGCACGCTCGCCGAGGGCGCGGTGGCGCCGTGGTCGACGGGCCACACCGCGGAGTACTTCACCCGGATGATGGCCGGCCTCGGCGACGAGCTGGGCTTCGACGTCGACACGCCCTGGCGCAAGCTGCCGGCCAAGGCGCGCAAGGCGATTCTCGAGGGCTCCGACCACCAGGTGCACGTGCGCTACCGCAACCGGTACGGCCGAACCCGTTCCTACTACGCCGATTTCGAGGGCGTGCTGGCGTTCCTGCAGCGCAAGATGGCGCAGACCGAGTCCGAGCAGATGAAGGAGCGCTACGAGGGCTTCATGCGCGACGTGCCCTGCCCGGAGTGCGAGGGCACCCGGCTCAAGCCGGAGATCCTGGCGGTGACGCTGGCCGCGGGGCGGCACGGCAAGAAGTCCATCGCCGAGGTGTCCGAGCTGTCGATCTCGGACTGCTCGGACTTCCTGAACGCCCTGACTCTGGGCCCCCGCGAGCAGGCGATCGCCGGGCAGGTGCTCAAGGAGATCCAGTCGCGGCTGGGCTTTCTGCTCGACGTGGGGCTGGACTATCTGTCGCTGTCCCGCGCCGCGGCCACGCTGTCCGGCGGTGAGGCCCAACGCATCCGGCTGGCCACCCAGATCGGGTCCGGACTGGTGGGTGTCCTGTACGTGCTCGACGAGCCGTCCATCGGGCTGCACCAGCGCGACAACCGTCGGCTCATCGAAACACTCACGCGGCTAAGGGATTTGGGCAACACGCTGATCGTCGTCGAGCACGACGAGGACACCATCGCCCACGCCGACTGGATCGTCGACATCGGCCCGCGGGCGGGCGAGCACGGCGGGCAGATCGTGCACAGCGGCACCTACGCCGAGCTGCTGGCCAACACGGAGTCGATCACCGGGGCCTTCCTGTCGGGCAAGGAGGCCATCGAGATGCCGGCGATCCGGCGTCCGATAGACCGCAAGCGTCAGCTCACCGTGGTGGGCGCGCGCGAGCACAACCTGCGCGGCATCGACGTCTCGTTCCCGCTCGGGGTGCTCACCTCGGTGACCGGCGTGTCCGGATCGGGCAAGTCGACGCTGGTCAACGACATCCTGGCCACGGTGCTGGCCAACCGGCTCAACGGCGCCCGGCTGGTCCCGGGCCGGCACACCAGGGTGACGGGCCTGGACCACCTCGACAAGCTGGTCCGCGTCGACCAGTCGCCGATCGGTCGCACGCCGCGGTCCAACCCGGCCACCTACACCGGCGTGTTCGACAAGATCCGCACGCTCTTCGCGGCCACCACGGAGGCCAAAGTCCGTGGCTACCAACCGGGCCGGTTCTCGTTCAACGTCAAGGGCGGCCGCTGCGAGGCGTGCACGGGCGACGGCACGATCAAGATCGAGATGAACTTCCTGCCGGACGTGTACGTCCCGTGCGAGGTCTGCCACGGCGCGCGCTACAACCGGGAAACGCTGGAAGTGCACTACAAGGGCAAGACGATCTCCGAAGTGCTGGACATGTCGATCGAGGAGGCGGCGGAGTTTTTCGAGCCGATCACCGGCATCCACCGCTACCTGCGCACGCTGGTCGACGTCGGCCTGGGCTACGTCCGGCTGGGCCAGCCCGCCCCCACGCTGTCCGGTGGTGAGGCGCAGCGCGTCAAGCTGGCCGCCGAGCTGCAGAAGCGTTCGACGGGGCGGACCATCTACATCCTCGACGAGCCCACCACCGGGCTGCATTTCGACGACATCCGCAAGCTGCTCACCGTCATCAACGGGCTGGTGGACAAGGGCAACACGGTCATCGTCATCGAGCACAACCTGGACGTCATCAAGACGTCCGACTGGATCGTCGACATGGGTCCCGAGGGCGGCGCCGAGGGCGGAACCGTTGTCGCCGAGGGCACCCCGGAGGACATCGCCGCCGTGCCGGAAAGCTACACCGGGAAATTCCTCGCCGAGGTGATCGGCCGCGCCGCCCCGCCGCAGCGGCCGAAGCGGCGACGCAAAGTCACCGCCTGACCGCCGTCAACCGGGGATCTTGGTCGCCATCTGGTTGGCGATCTGCCTGGCCTGATTGATGGTTCCCGGTGCGCAGACGTTGACGTCGAGCACCACGTTCGACACCGCCTCCAGGACGTGCTGGCACACCACCGGGCTGTTGGCCAACGTGTGCTGCAGCGCGATGTTGGGCGGATTGCCGCTGATCTGCCCGAAGGTCCATTCGAATGGGGCTTTGTCGCTGGGCTGGGTCACGGTCTTCCCCCCGCAGTCCCGCCATTGGTTCCACTGGTCGTTCACGAATCCCCGGGCCTGGTCGGCGGACGCGAAGATCACCGCGCCCTGGACCACGACGTAGGCCGGGTTGCTCAGCGGCTTCTTCATCAGCTGGGCCAGCATCGCGGTGTAGCCGCTGCTCTTGTACGTCCGGGTCTGGAAACCGATCAGCGCCCCGAGGCACTTGTCGTCCGACAGCGTATTGCCGGGACCCGGGTCCGTCATCTCCGTCACGTTGTGGTCGACGATGATGCCGGTGGTGCCGACGAGGGTGTTGATCTGGTCGACGGGAAGCAGCAGCGAATCCAGTTGTGCGGGAGCCACCGTGGGGGAGGCGCTGGTCGTCACCGCGCTCGTGGTCGAGGGCGCGGCGGTCGCGCCGGTGGTGGGGCTCTCGGGTTGTGCGGCCCCGGACTTGTCGACCGCCAGCCACACCCCGGTGCCCGCGATCACCGCGATGACGAGCGCGAGGGCGCCGATCACCAGCCCCAGCCTGCGCCGCGGCGGCGCGGGCGGCGCCCACGGCGGGGCGGGCGGAGGCGCGAACCACGCCGGGTGCTGCGGCGCGGGCTGGGCGGCAAAGGGTTCCACGCGCGGCGGCGGCGCGAAATGTTGGCTGTGCTGGATCAGCTCGGTCGCCTCGCGTTGGTCCGGCGTGCTCAGCGCGTGCAGGGCCGCCTTCGCCAGATCGCCCGCGGTGAGGTAGCGGTCGTTTGGGTCTTTGGCCATCCCGCGCGCGATGACCTCGTCGAACGCGGCGGGGACGGCGGGATTGCGCCGGCTCGGGCGCGGCACCGGTTCCACCAGGTGTGCCGCCATCAGGCTGCTGAGGCTGGTGCTCTGGAAAGGCCTTGTGCCCGTGAGGCATTCGAAAAGGAGACAGGCCAGGGCGTAGATGTCGACGCGGTAGGTGGGGTCGTCGTTCCCGAAGCGCTCGGGCGCCATGTAGTTCCAGCTGCCGATGGCGGCGCCGGTCTTGGTCACCCGCTCGTCGGTGGCCGCGGCGGCGATGCCGAAGTCGACCAGGTAGGCGAAGTCGCCCCCGGCGAGCAGGATGTTCTCGGGTTTGATGTCGCGGTGGATGACCCCGGCGCGGTGCGCGGCATCGAGGGCGGCGGCGACCTGCTCGACGATCGCGACCGCGCGCGGTGGCGGTAGCGGCCCGGTGCGGCTGAGCACCGTCCCCACGTCACGCCCCTCGATGAGGCGCATGTCGATGAACACCTGACCATCGATTTCGCCGAAATCGTGTATCGGCACGATGTGCGGTTCCTGAAGCCGGCCCGCGGTCCGGGCCTCGCGTTGCATGCGCCGCCGAAAGGAGTCATCGGAGCTCACCTGCTCGGACATCAGCTTCAGCGCCACCACGCGGTCCTTGACGGTGTCGTATGCCTCGTAGACCTCGCCCATCCCGCCGCGACCCAGCAGTCGCCGTAACTGGTATGGCCCGAACCGGCTCCCGATCCGCGGACCGGGCTGCGTTTCACTCATCGACGTCCCCCCGACGCCAACCGCTTCCCTAGCCCTCGTCCGCGCGCATCGACTCGCGGATCTGGGCCAACCGCTCGGCGGCGGCGCGCTCGCGCTCGTCGTATTGCTCGGCGACGGAACGGCCCTCGGGGGAGTCGGCGTCCAATTCCGCGTCACCCAGGGACGTCGCGTAGCGATTTTCGATCTTCTCGCGCACGGACTCGAAGGTCGGCACGCCGGCGCTGTCGTACCCGGGATCAGGCGGGGTTGGTTCGTCGGGCATGGTCGTTACGCTACTGAAGCCCCGGCCGGTCCCGCCGCTCCCGCTCCCAATAGCGCACCATTTGCTGCCAGTACACCAGCGTCAACGTCATCTGCACCCCAGCGGCGATCGCCGCCGGCCGCGCCCGGCGGCGCCAGGCGGCCACGACGGCAACGACCGCGGCGGCCGACGTCAGCGCGCTGACCGCCATCGCGCCATCGCGCGGGCGGCGGCTGATCCACAGCTCCTCGCCCAGCATGGCCCGCGTCGACCACGCCCGCTGGTGACCCGGCGCGCCGAACACGAACGGGTTCACGGCCAGCCACAGCGCGATCCACGCCGCGTGGCTCCAGCGCCGCGTCCACGGCGGCACCAGGATCAGCGGGGTGCTCGCCCAGCGGGTCCAGGCGCTCCACGGATTGCAGTGCCGCGCAAAGATCGCGCGCCGAACCCGGGCAATGGAAGGCACCCGCGGCTACCGCCGGGCGGGACTGGAGTGGTCGGCCGGAACGACGACCGGGGCGGCGGCCGCGGGCGGGGCGGCGGCGCCGGGCAACGGGGTCCGCGGAATCCCAGGCGTGCCCAGCCGGCCGGCCAGCCACGGCAGCGCGGCGGCGAAGGCCCGGTCGGCGAACGGCCAGTCATGCTTGCCGGGCTGCGCCAGCACCGCGCAGTCGATGCCGTTGGCCCGCCCGAGC
>NZ_LZJB01000275.1:0-17573 GCF_001666895.1 Mycobacterium sp. E3298 | reverse complement strand
TGCGACGATCGCGTCCTTGTCCGCCGTCGCGATCACGCCGGTCGTCGGCGGGAGACCACACAGCGCGCCCGCATCGAGCCCTGTCTTCGCCGGGTCGTAGACCAGCACCCCCACCAGCTGATAACGGGGATTCTCGATGAGCTCTCGGAGCGCGGCCCGGCCCACGGCGCCGGTCGCCCACTGCACGACTCGAATAACCAATCGGACGCTCCAGGTTGCGGTTTCGCGATGTAAGCCTTCTGGTTCATTCAACCTACATCATGTAGGTTTGCAACCGACAATATGTAGGTTGATGGGCTTATGAGGTGGCACGTGGTGGAGTCGAGGGTTGACGACGACATCGAGCAGCGCATCCGCGAGGCGCAGGAGAAGTTCAACGCCGGCATGGGCGCCGACGGCGACGCGACCCCGTACCCGCTGCTGCGCGAACTGCGGCAGAAGGCGCCCGTTCACCCGGGCTGGCCGGAGATGGGGGTTCCGTGTGACGGACCCGGCGGCAAGAAGACCTTCACCGCGTACTCGTTCGACGCCGTCAAGGCCGTGTTCACCGACAACGTCACGTTCAGCACCCGCGTCTACGAGGATATGGTGCGGCCACTGCAGGGTCCGACGATTCTGGAGATGCAGGAACCCGAGCACGCGACGTACCGCAGGTTGCACGAATTCGCCTTCGCGAAGTCCTCGATGAAGCGCTGGGACACCGAACTCGTCGGGCCCCTCGTGGATCGCACGATCGCGAGGATTCGTGATGGCAAGCGTGCCGATCTGGTGGCCGCGGTGTTCATGCCGATCCCGGTCCGGATCATCGCGGCCCTTCTCGGGTTGCCCGAGTCCGACATCGGGGAGTTTCACCGGCTGGCCATCGACCTGCTCGGCTTTCGCGCCGACATGGAGACCGCCATGAAGGCGTCGGCGGAGATGAAGGAGTACTTCATCGGCGTGCTGGCCGACCGGCGCAAGTCGCCGAAGGACGACATGGTGACGATCCTGTCGCGGGCCGAGATCGACGGCGTCAAAATGTCGGACGAGCAAATCTACGGATTCATGCGCAATCTCCTGCCCGCCGGAGCGGAGACCACGTCGCGATCGACAGCGAGCCTCGCGCTGGCCCTGTTGACCCACACCGACCAACTCGACGCGGTTCGCGCCGACCGCACCCTGTTGCCCCAGGCGATCGAGGAGGGCATCCGGTGGGAGACGCCGCTGCTGAATTTCATCCGGGAGGTCACCACTGACACCGAGTTCTTCGGGCTCGACATCCCGAGGGGATCGACGATGATGGTGAACCTGGGCAGCGCCAATCACGACGAGACGCGCTGGCCGGACCCCGAAACCTTCAATATCTTCCGGGAACGCAAGCCGCACATCGGGTTTGGCCACGGTGCGCACTTGTGCCTGGGGATGCATCTGGCCCGGTTGGAGAGCACCAAGTTCTTCAACGCGCTCTTCGACGAATTGCCGGGGTTGCGGCTCGACCCCGACGCCCCGCCGCCCTATGTGAGCGGCACGATGTTCCGTTCACCGCCCCGTCTCGACGTGGTCTGGGATTGAACGGACCCGACTGACATGACTCGCGTGATCCAATGGGCGACCGGGGTGACCGGAATGATGGCGCTGCGCCACGTGCTGGGCCGCCCAGACCTGGAACTCGTCGCGGTGCGCGTCTACGACCCGGCGAAAGCCGGCGTCGATGCGGGCGCCCTGTGCGGGGCCTCCGAAACGGGGGTGCTCACTTGCGCGGATCGGGATGCCGTGATCGGCACCGACGCCGACGTGGTTCTCTACATGGGCAAGGTGGAAACCGACACGCCCGGCTGCTTCGCCGACGTCTGCGATCTTTTGGCGTCGGGCAAGAACGTGGTGGCCACCGGTAGCCGGTTCGTGCATCCCCGATCGCTGCACGAATCGCTGGCCGACGCAATCGAGAAGGCCTGTCGTGCGGGCGATTCGTCATTCCTTGGGCTCGGCCTCTACCCGGGCTTCGTCGGCGAGTCGCTGGTGCCCATTCTGTCCCGCCTCACCGAGCGCACCGACCGGATCAACGTACGAGAGGTGCTGAACTACTCGACCTACGCCAGCCACGACCTGATCTTCAACGCGATGGGCTTCGGGCATGCGCCGGACGACACCACCCCGCTGCTGACGAACACCGACTACGCGGCAAGCGCGTGGATCGGCAGCGCGACAATCCTGGCGCAGGCCCTCGGGCTCGAGATTCGGTCCGTCGAGGGTTTCCGCGAAGTCGCCACAACGCCGCGACCCCTGACGGTGGCGGCTGGAGAGATCCCCGCGGGCACGGTCGGGGCGATGCGCTTCGGCGTCGTGGTCGACTGCGGTGAGACCACCCTCGCCGTGGAGCATCTCACCAGGATGGCCGACGACCTGGCGCCCGAATGGCCGACCGAGATTGGCTATCAGGTGGCCTTCGAGGGCAAGCCCAACATGAGTCTTCATCTCGTGATCGGCTCGCACGAGGAGGATCACGCCGAGCAAGGCTGCCTGGCCACCGCCATGCACGCCGTCAACGCCATCCCGGCCGTGGTCGCGGCCGAGCCTGGGCTCTACGACCTTTCGACGATCACCCCGTTCGTCGCCCATTGGACCGAGCGTGGTGCCGCGTCCGCCGCGTCGCCGCCTGCGGGAGGCTGAAATTGGTCTCGTTCACCGATCGGGTCGTCCTGGTGACCGGCGGTGCCCGCGGCCTCGGCGAGGCGTATTGCCATGAAATGGCCCGTCGCGGAGCCGCCTTGGTGGTCCACGACAACGGCGCCGAAACCGACGGAAGTGGAGGCGACCCGAAACCGGCTAATGACGTCGCTGCCGCGATCTGCGCCGCGGGGGGACGGGCGGTGGCGTGCGCCTCGGACGCCAGCGCCGAACAAGGGGGGCAGGACGCCGTCGACCTGGCTGTCAGCGAATTCGGACGATTGGACGCGATCGTCGCCAACGCCGGCATCATCCACGACGACGCGTTGCCGGACTGGCCGACCGAACGCTTCGAGGCGCTGCTGCGGCACCACGTGTTGGCCGCCTTTCACGTCATCCGACCGGGTTTCGCGGTGATGCGGGACGCCGGATACGGGCGACTGGTGTTCGTTTCCTCCGCAGCGGGGGTTTTCGGGCAGCCGGGCTTGACCGGATACGCCACGGCCAAGACGGGGATGCTCGGGTTGATGAACGTCGCGGCGCTCGAGGGTGCGGCGCACGGCATACACGCCAACGCCATCATGCCGATGGGCGACACGCGAATGGCCATGGCACTGATGGGGGAGGCCGGCCGCACGGCCGATGCTCGGGCCTTCCTGCAGACGCTGCGGCTCGATCAAGTGGCACCGGTCGTTGCCTACCTCGCGAGCGAGAGCTGCATCCTGACACAAAAGGTCCTGAGCGCTTTCCGTGGACGGGTGGCCGCGCTGCAGATCGGTGTGACCCGTGGCTGGTTCGCCGCCGACGGTGCCTTCGACGCCGAGGGCGTGGCGGCCAATCTCGACCGTATCCTCGACCCATCAGATATCTTCGTGCCCGGCAGTATCTTCGACGAAATGGAATATGTTTTCGCGGCGGCTCCTTCTGAGTCGCAGCCGAATTCCTGACCGAACCGATGCCTTGGCGCAATGATCTTTGGTGTGCGGCTGCGCCGGGCCGGCTCGACGTCAATCCTTGATGACTGTGGGTCCATCACCGAAACCGGTGTAACTGCGTATCAGCGGCAGGTCCGCCATGGTGGCGAAACCCGCGGGGGCGGCACATATCGCCGGTATGGCGTTGACGACCTGTAGCGCAACCGCGACAAGACCCGCCCGGACGTGTTCGGCGACCGACGCCGGCCGCGAGTAGCTGGCCAGGCAGAAGAAGTGCACGCGCATGGACGGGTCGCCTTCGAGCGTGAGGGTCCAGCCGTCATCGGGTGTGGGCCAGTGCTCCGGATACTCGCCGCCGACGGTCCACAGCGTCTCGAATTCGATGATCGGCTCGCCGCGACGATTCCCGACGAAGTTCCACCGCTGACCGGCTGTCGTGCCGGCGCGAACCCGGTAGTCGAAGATCTCGAAGTCCTTGGTGGCGGGCACTGCGTCAACGGTGACCGTGACATCGTCGATGGCAGCGTTCAACGTGTCGGCGATGAACCAGGTCTGCTGGGTGAACAGGGCGGTGTTGAATGTCAGGAACTCGTTGGCCGTCGGGGTGATGTCCTCGGTCGGTCGTCCGAACCACATTCCGTCGAAGGTTATTTCGGTGCTCTCCCAGAGCGACCAGTCTGCGCGCTCCTGCAGACTGAACCTGTCAATCGAGCGACTCATACCCGACAGCGCGAGCGGCAAAACGCCAGATAGGTTGCCCGGGTTGAGGCCGCTCGCGTGGATCGTGCTGTTGCCCTTGCGGCAGGCCGCCAGCAGCCGTCGACGGTCCGCATCGCCGATGCGCTGCGGGTGGAAAAGGAACGAGACGGTCGCAACGTTCTTGCCGCTCTCCAGCAGCGCGCACACGTCGTCGAGACTGGTGAACGACGGCGCGTAGAGCACGAGGTCGGCCTCGATCGCGAGAATGTCCGCGACATCGGTGGTTGCGTTGACGCCGACGGGGTTCCGGCCCACCAGCGTCCCGACGTCGACGCCGTTCTTTGAATCGGAGTAGACCCGCGCTCCCACCAGCTCGAGGTCGGCCCGGTAGTCGAGGATGGTCTTGATCATCTCGGTGCCTACGGCACCGGTTGCCCACTGAATGACTCGAAGACGCCGGGAATTCACGGTCAAGTCTCCACTCCCTTCAGAGCCGGATGGATGGGCGAGGAGGGTCAGATGAAGTCCGATCCGCCGTCGACGTTGACGGTCGCACCCGTCACATAGCCGTTGCGTCGCGACGCCAGATACGTGGTGATGGAGGCGATCTCCTCCGGCAGCCCGGCGCGACCGATATCGCATGGATGGCCGAAGGTCTTCTCGACCCAGCTCATCACGTCCCTGGGATCCGACGAGTCGAGCCCGTCTGCCGCGAGCGCATCCCGCAGAACCTCGGTAAAGCTTGCCGTCACAATGGTTCCCGGACAGACGCAGTTCACAAGAATGCCCTCGGCTCCAAGGCTTTTCGACAAGTTCTTGGTGAAGCTGGACAGCGCCGATTTCGCTGCCGTGTAGGCGACCAGCCGCGGGCTTTGTCGCTGGATGGAGTGCGCGGAGAGGGTGACGATGCGGGCCCACTCGGCTGATCGCAGCATCGGCAGCGCGGCCCGCACGGATCGCACCGCGGACAGGGTGCCGAGATCGAATGCGGCGTGCCAGTCGTCGTCGTTCAGATCGTCGAACGCGCCCGCGTTCGGACCCACGGTGTGCACCAGGACGTTCAGGGTGTCCCACGAATGACCAATGCAGGCAAAGCCCGAAGTGATGGAATCGCCATCGGACATGTCGACGCTGACGGTGAGTACTTCGGGTGCCCCCGCGGCGCGGATTCGCCTGGCGGCCGAATCCAGCGCCGCCCGACCGCGCGCCATGATCGCCACGGAGGCGCCTTCCGCCGCGAGACTCTCGGCGATCGCCAGCCCCATTCCCTTACTGCCGCCGGTCACGACCGCCGTCGCGCCCTCAAAACCAAGATCCATTCAGTCATCCGCCCTTCGCGGTTCGTAGTATCACCGAGTCTTGGTGATCCGCGGGGCAAGATGCACGATCTCGCTGACGACGGTGGGGTTCGCGCGTGAGATGGCGATCAGGGACAGCATGGCGTTGGCCACGTCGTCCACCGTGGACATTTCCTCAGGAATCTGGCCCGCCCGCGCCCAGGCCCGGTATAGATCGGCCAGCAGATCCCGGTCGGCGCCGCGCAGGATCTCGGTGTCACAGGTCGGGCCAACGCTAACCCGGATTACGGCCAGTTCGGGATGCTCGGCGCGCCAGGATCGCAAGATCTCGTCTAGCGCGGCCTTGCTCGCGTGGTAGGCGGCCACGCCGGCGCGGGGGCGACCGACGTCATGGCTGGATGCGACGATGACCGTGGCGTCGTCGGTCAAGTGGGGAAGGGCCGCCCGAAGCACGTGGGAGGCGCCGACGGCATTGACGGCGTATGAATGCAGCCAGGTTTCCACATCGGTGTCTTCGATCAGCACGAAGGGCACCACGGCGCTGGTGAACACCACCGCGTCGAGCTTGCCCAGGTTCGCGGCGACCTCGGCGACGACGGTCTCCACCGCGCGCGGGTCCGAAACGTCCAACTCGTGGGCCGATCCGTGCAGCCGATCGGCCAGGTCCGACAGCAGCTCCACCCGCCGTGCGGCGAGCGCGACGCGAGCCCCCCTGGAGTGGGCGGCAATTGCCAACGCCTGTCCAATGCCGGAGGACGCCCCGATGATCAGCATCCGCGTCCCCGCGATGTTGGAGTGCCGGTCGCTCATAGCCCGCTTTCCTCTGGCCGAATCCGTAACTGAAGGTTAGCCGCTATTCTCGCATGCGAGAATCGATATTCTCGTCGCGGCCGGATCATTTGCGCTTCGGCGACGCAAAACAGGAGGCGGAATGATCGACTTCAACGACAAGGTGGTGCTTGTCACCGGCGGTGGCGCGGGCATCGGGCGCGCCACGGCGCTGGCCTTTGCCGGCCTGGGTGCGTCGGTCGTCGTACTCGAGGTCGACCCGGCGCGGTCGCAGGACCTGCGCAGCGAACTCGGCGATCGGGCGCTCGTGGTGACGGGCGATGCGACCGTCGCGGCCGACGTGTCGGCGCTCGCCGATGCCATCGGCAGCCGCTACGGGCGCCTCGACGCGCTGGTGAACAACGTCGGTCACTTCATGACGCGGCCGACACCTTTCGAGCGGCTCACCGACGAGCAGATCGACGACATATATCGGGTGAATCTCAAGCACATCTTTCTGGTCAGCCGGGCCATGCTGCCGCTGCTGCGTGCCGCCGCCGGCGGCGCGAGCATCACGAACGTCTCGTCGATCGAGGGCTTCCGGGGTATACCGCACTTCGCGGTATACGGAGCCTTCAAGGCGGCGGTGACCGGCTTTACCATGAGCCTCGCCCTCGAGCTTGGCCCGGAGGGCATCCGGGTGAATGCCGTGGCGCCGGAAACCACGGATAGCGCCCAGGTCCCGCTGGACCGCATGATCCACCAATCACAGCGGCACAATATTCCGCGCTGGATTCCGCTGGGCCGCTTCGGAACCCCACAGGACATCGCGGGCTGCGTCTTGTTTCTCGCGAGCCCGCTGGCCGCATGGGTATCGGGGACTGTGGTGCATGCCGATGGCGGTGCGTTGGCCGCCGCGGGGTGGTATCGCGACGACCGTGGCGCGTGGACGAACATGCCCGTCATCAAGGGCAACAGCGCAACACCCGCCGAGGCGGCGGGCTGAAGATGGACCAAGTCGTCCCGAAGTCTTTTTGTCGCTGTCGATAACGCATATTCTCATGGGGCCGGGCTGTAGAGGTTGAAAGGAACATCGGGGTTTGGCATGACGGACGTCGTGGACACCAGCCCCGATTCCGGGTCCTCTCGGCCCATTCGGGTCGGCAGTTCGCCGCCGCTGTCCCGTGCCGGATGGGCGTTGTTCATAGCCGGGTACCTGGTATTCGCGATCGTGACCGTCGCGACGATGCAATCGGGTACGCACGGGGATCCGCGCACCACCAACCCATACCCGGGGCCGGCACCGTATCCGCCGTTCCTCGGGTTCGACGACTGGCCGCTGGTGGTCGCCCTGAGCTCCGTCCCCATGGCCATCGGGCAGATCGCCACGTTGGTGTGGCTCTCGGTAAGACAACGCAAGGTGCATTGGACGGTGGTGATCGCGTTCGCGGGGCTGATCACCGGCGCCCTGGACCCGTTGGCCAACTGGGCGACGTTCGCGATCTTCGACCCGCGGATGTTGCACTTCCCGTTGTCGTGGCCGTACGTGAACATCTCGCCGAACCTGGAACCCGCGCTGTCGTTCCTCGGGGGTTACGCGGCGTACTACTTGTTGACCGGTCTGGGGATTCTGCAGCTGAACAATCGATTCCTCGAGCCCCTGATTCGGCTCATGGGTTGGCTGGCGCGCCATCGGCTTGCCGCGGTCTTTGTCGGCTCGTTCGTGATCGCCGTGCCGCTCAACGGAGTCGTCCAGTTCACCTGGATGAGGTTCGGCATCTTCTACTACACCGAGGCGGTCGGACCGACGCTGCAGATCGGCCACATTCATTTCCCGCTCATCATGGCGGTGTATGACTCGTTCATATTCGCGATGGTGGCGGTGATGTGCGTCCGGGACCAAGGCGGCGAGCTGGTGCTGATAAACCGGATCGCCCGCCGGCTACCGGCGCGACCGGGCCGCGACAAGCTGGCGCTGACGCGCCGGCTCCTCGTGTCGGCCTCGGTGGGGCTCGTATCGTTCGCCGTCCCGCTGGTGGTACTGGCGGGGCTGCGGACCGCCGGACTGTCCAAGCCTGCGTACGAACAGAACCCGTACCCGAACATCAAGGTCTACGATCCCTACGGGCATCTCGAGAGGTCGGGCAAACGGGGACCCTTCTACCAGTGAGCCACACCGAACAAGTAGTTCGAACACGCGTCATCGGGTTGCCGTTGGCCGGCCCAGAGCTCGCCACCCGGATCTCGCGGACCCGAGCATGACGCTGTTCGCGCTGCTGCACGGCGGGCTGCATGATGGCTCGTGCTGGGACGGGGTCGCCGTGGAGCTCGCGCGGCGTGGTCATCGGGTCGTTGCGCCGGATCTGCCGGTCGATGATGAGTCGGCGGGTGCCCTGGAATGGGCGCGGGTGGCGATCGACGCGATCGAGGGAGCCCGAGTCGGTGCCGCGTCCCCCGACATGGTCGAGGACGTCGTCGTTGTGGCACATTCGCTGTCGGGGCTGTGCGCACCGGTCATCGCCACGCTCCACCCGGTGCAAAGAATGGTGTTCGTCGGTGGCCTCCTGCCCGTGCCCGGACAGTCGTTCGCCGACCACCTGGCCGCCAACCCCGATGCGATCTCTTTTCCTGAGCCGCAAGAACAGGGTGAGGGACCGTTCGGCCTGTCTTGGGAGGCGGTGCGGGAAGGCTTCTATCATGACTGCCCAGAAGCGCTGGGGCGCAAAGCGTTCAATGAGTTGCGACACCAATCCTTTACGGTGTTAATCGAACGGTGTCCGATCGACCGCTGGCCCGACACGCCCTCGGACTACGTGCTCATGCGCGATGATCGCGCGGTCGGCGGGTCCTGGGCCCGGCGCAATGCGGCCGGCCGGATCGGCGCTCGGGTCTTCGAGTTGGACGGTGGCCACTCACCGTTTTTCGCCCGACCGGCCGAACTGAGCGCCGTCCTGCTAAGCCTGAGCGACCCCGACATCGACGGAAATCGCCGAAGCCGTGACGAACCGCGATTCGTCTGAGGCCAGCCAAGCAACGGCGTTCGCGATGTCCTCAGGCATCGTCACGGCATTGGGGATGAGTTGCTTGCTGAAGCCGTACTGGGGATGCGAATACGACTCCGCCGCCTCCTGCATCGCTTCGATCATCCGCCCGCTACCCATGGGTGTCGCGACCGATCCGGGATGGAGGCTGTTCACCCGGATGTCGTAACGGCCGAGTTCGACCGCGAATGAGCGGGCGAGGCCGGTAACGCCGTGCTTGCTCGCCGTGTACGCCACCATGAAGGGCTCCACTTTCACCCCCGCCACCGATCCGATCAGAATGATCGACCCGCCACGTCCGCCGGCGATGATGTGCTTCGCTCCGGCCATGACCGTGTTCCAGGTCCCGACCAGGTTGACGTTGACCGTGTCCTGAAAATCGCTGGGGGAGACGCGGTCCCAGGGAGCCGGACAACAGATGCCGGCATTGGCGACGATCACGTCAAGCCTGCCGAGTTCGGCAACAGCCTTATCGACGGCGGCACAGAGGGCGTCATGGTCGCGGGTGTCGACGATCGCCGTGACGGCACGTCTGCCATTCGCCACCACGAGGTCGGCGGTTTGCGCCAGATCATCGGGAGTGGCCGAGTCGTAGGGGACGCTCGGCGGCAGCGGTCCGGCGATATCGACGAGGATGGTGTCGGCGCCGTCGGCGCTCAACCTGGCGGCGTGCGCTCGGCCCTGGCCACGGGCGGCACCGGTGATTAGTACAACCTTGCCGCTCATGTCTGCCACACGGGTACGTTACATCACCGCGCTGGTTCTGAGAACTTCCTTTACTCATTAAGGAGAATTAGTATTCTGCTGCCGATACATAAATGGAGGCGGGGTCGCATGGGCGTACTTGACGGTCAGACGGCATTCATCCTGGGGGCGTCAGCCGGAATTGCCCAGGCGAGCGCCAAGCTGCTCGCCGCTGACGGTGCGGCGCTGTACCTTTTGGGGAGATCGAGCAAGCGCCTGGACGCGGCCCGCGACGGCATCCTCGCCGCGGTCCCGGATGCCGAAATTGTCGTCAAGAAGGGCGATCCCGAAGACGAGGGGACCGTCGCGGCGGCCGCCGAGGCGGCCCATGACCTCAAGGGTCGGCTGGACATCGTCGTGGGCACGGTGGCCACCGGCGGCACCGGACCACTGACTGGGCTCGATCTCGAGACCTTCACCAACTTCGTGATGGGCAATCTGCGGTCAAACTTCTTGGCGCTGCGCTACTCGGCACCGCTGATGACGAACGGCGGGTCGATCGTGTTCATCTCTTCGACGTCGTCGAAGATCCCGATGGAGGGCCTTGGGCACTACTCGGCGGGCAAGGCCGCACTCGAGATGATGATCCGGGTCGCGGCATCAGAGTTGGGCCCTAGGGGAATTCGTGTCAATGCCGTCCGGCCCGGCCTGACCGAGGCGGCCACCACGCAGGGCTACATCCACCTGGAAGAGCTGACCAGCAGCTTCCTCGAACGCGTCCCGTTGGGCCGCCTCGGGGTGTCTGACGATATCGCCCCGGGCGTCCGTTACCTGGCGGGACCCGAGTCGAGTTGGATGACCGGGCAGAGCTTTGCGATCGACGGCGGCAACGAGGTAAGGGGCGCTCCCCGCGGGCCGATGTTCACCGTCTAGCTCACATCCACCGCGTTGCGGGGCGCGGTGATCGGCAGATCCAACGACGTGGCGATGCCCGGTGCCGCATCGATGACGTACGGGATTGCGTTGACCACCCGCATGGCCGTCGCCTGCATGGCATCGTCGTTCGCTGACTGCGCCGTCGGTTCGGTACCGAACCGAAGATCGCAGTGGATGTGCGGCTCGCCCTCGATGACGACGCGGTACGTCCCGTGCGGTGCCGACGCCCACTCGGGTGCCAGATCGGGCGCCATGCGGTTGATGTGTTCGATGGTGATCACCGGGTGGCCGTTGACGATTCCGGTCGTCTCGGCCCGCACCGCCCCACAGGTGCCTGCCGGGATCAACCCGCACGCGACGTGGAGGTCGCGTGGTGTGAGCACGCGCTCGTAGCGTTCTGTCACTTCGTCGAGCTCGACGCCAAGAGCTCGTGCCACCAGACCGATAGGTGGTCCCCAGGCGAACCGCTGTGCGCCCTCCAGTTCGAGCAGTGGCGTGAAGTCCAGCGGACGGCCAAAGCCCATCGCGTCGAACATCGAGTACTCGTTGGGGTAGGCCGAGTAGTCGAAGATCTCCTGCGCGCGGACCGACCGGATGGTGTTGGACAAGGTCGACAGCATGACGGCGAACTGATCACCGGCGAATCCCGGTTCGATACCCGAGGTGTAGATGGTGACGCCGCCGGCGAGCGCCGCCGCTCGTACTTGGTCGGCCAGGTCGGGAATCCATCTGTCGGGAAACATCATCCCCGGTGTGTTGGTCGTAACGACATTGATGCCGGCCTTCAGAAATCGGACATAGTCGGGCACCGCGGCCGCATCCATGTCGGCCCCCAAAGCCGCGTAGACCACGCAGTCGGGCTTGAGTCTGATGATGTCGTCCAGGTCGGCAGTGGTCGTCACACCGATAGGGCCCAGCCCGACAACGTCGCCGGCATCGCGACCCGTCTTTTCGGCGCTGTGCACCCATACACCGACCAGATCGAGGTGTGCGCGCCGGTGGATGGCCCGCAACGCGATGCTTCCGACGCCGCCCGTCGATATTACGGCGACGCGTAAAACCTTCTCTGCCATGCTGGTTACTCCTTTGTCGGCTGCGTCTGGCTACAGATCGGGGATGGGCAGAGAGGAATTCGGACCCTGGAGGCCGCCGTCGACAATGAAGGTCGAGTTCGTCGCATAGCAATCGCGGGTGCACAGGTACAACGTCAGCCGGCCGAGGTCCGCGACGTCACCGATACGATGCAGCGGCGTCAGCTCCTTCAGTTTCTCCTCGGACCCAGGCATCAGGTCGAAGCTGGACTGCAGCCCGGTGGTCATGAATGCGCCCAGGGCGATCGCATTGACGCGGATCTTGGGGGCGAGCTCCTGGGCCATGGCGCGGGTCAGGGCTTCGAGTCCACCCTTGGCCACGGAATAGGGCAGTAATCCCCGGATCCCGAATCGGCCCGCTCCTGACGAGATGTTCACGATCGAGCCCCGGCCCACCGCCAGCATGTGCGGCACGACCAACTGGCTCATGATGAAAGCGGAAGTGACGCAATAATCGAAGGTTTCCCGGAGGTTGTCGTCGGTCAGGCGCAGAAATGGGCCGTAAGTTGCGAAACCGACGTTGTTGACCAGGATGTCGATGCGGCCGAACTTGTCGACCGCGGTCTGGACCACGCGCTCGCTGTCGGAGCGTTGTAGCGCGTCGGCGGTGATTGCGAGTCCTTTGCCGCCCGATTCTTCGATGTCCGTGACCGTCCGCTCCACCTCGGACGTCGTACGCGCCGTACCGACCACCGTGGCGCCCGCTTCCGCAAGGACCTTGGCGATACCCTCGCCGACGCCGCGCCCGGCGCCGGTGACAATCGCCACTTGACCGTCTAGGTTGAACTGCTCGAGTGCCACAAAGCGCCTCTCCGCCAGGACGTGTGGGTGTGCAGCCGCGAATCTACCGCAACGAGAATCGATATTTCCGATAATTGAAATCTCTCTTTATGCGCTCGTAGAGTCTTTGGCATGTCACCCCAGCTGCCGCAGTTGCACCACGTTGTGTTCGCCGTCGCTCTTGAGCGCCTCGACCGCGCTGCCGACTACCTGAGCGCTTTGGGCTTTCAGTTCCAGGCTTTCGAGTTAGAGCGCCTTGGTCTGCAGGTTCGCCTCGACTGGGACCGCGGGTTCGAGCTCATCGCCCCGACCGCCGCGGCACCAACGGATGCCGGTACCGCGGCGGACTTTCTCGCGCGCAACGGTGACGGGCTGTTCTCCGTCATCGTACGCACCGCGGATTGTGCCGCGGGCGAGGACATCGCCGCGAGGTACGGCGTGAAGTCCGACTTCCGGCAGCGGCACGAAGGCGACGGATTCGAACTGACCGAAGTCAAATTGGAGCCGTTGTTCGGCATCCCGTTGACCCTGATGACCACGAATATGCCCGACGGGCAACCGGTTAGCTCGTAGCCGAGCGCAACTGTTCGCTGAGTTGCCGCGCCAGCTCCGGCTTCTTGACTTTGCCGGTCGCGGTGAACGGAAGGTCTCGCTTGGCGGTGACCCAAATGTGCTTGGGAACCTTGTACGCCGACAGCCGGTCGCGCAGTTGCGCTCGCAAAGACTCGGCGTCGAGTGCGGATTCGCCGCGCGGCACCACCGCAGCCGCGACTACCGTTCCGTGTTCAGCGCTCTCCGCTCCGACCACATATGCCTCGAGCACGCCGTCGCAGTCGGCCAGTGCCAGTTCGACTTCGCTGGGTGTGACGTTGGTGCCCCCACCGGTCTTGATCAGGTCGCCCAACCGTCCGGTGAACTTGATCCAACCGTCGTCGTACTCGATGCCGCAGTCGCCCGTTCGGTAGTAGCCGTCCGACGTGAACACGTCCTCGCGCTCGCACTTGTGCAGCCGCTGCATCAACGAGTATCCGCGAACCCATATCTCGCCGGGCGTGCCAATGGGCGCCGGCTGTCCCGTGTCGGGGTCGACGATCAGGTGGTGCAGCCCTTCGATTGGTGGGCCGCCGGTTTCGGACCGATCGGGCGTTTGCGGCAGATAGGGATCGACGCCGAGGTGGTTGCCGCACAGCTCGGTCATTCCCAGGCCGCTGGAGCCCTTGGGTTGATGCCGGGGTGGCACCATCGCGGGCATGCTGGTGCGGTGCACCGAACTCAGATCGCGTGCTGAGAAGTCGGGATGCTCGGACAGCGTCTTACCCTGCTGCGGCCAGCCCAGCGCGATGGTCGCGCGGTGTCGCTCCATCAGCTCCAACGCCTCTGCTGCATCGAACGCGGGCTGAGTGATCAGCGTCGCGCCGTGGTGGATCACCGCGTGCAATCCGGTGATCAGCCCGCCCACCCAGAAGAAGGGCATGGACGTGAACATCACGTCGTCGTGGGTGACGGCGTACATGAAGGTGAGGTTGTAGGTGTGGCGGACCAGCGTTCCCTGGGTGTGCACGGGCCCTTTCGGGTCACCGGTGCTGCCCGAGGTGTAGATGATCATCACCTCGTCGGCCGGGGTCACGCACGACTCCACGTCGACGAGGAAGTCGGCGTCGGCGGCCGGCAGCGCGCCGTCGGCGTGGATCCTCGTCGTCCAGGCCCGATCAGACGGTCCCCACACCGCGACAGTCCGTAGGAAGGGGGCCTTGCGGACCATGATGCGCCCTGGCCGGTCCTGACCGGCGAGACCCGGCAGTGCATCTTCCAGCCGGGTCAAAAAGTCGTGATTGCGGAACCGCGGCCACGCCAAGATTGCGTTCAGGTCCGCATGGCGGGCGGTCCAGGCCAGTTCGGAGGCCTTATAGAAGGTGTTGAGCGGAACAGCGACCGCACCGATGCGTGTGGTGGCAAACCACGCCAGTGCCCAGTCGACGCTGTTGGGCATCAGGATTCCGACGTGGTCGCCCTTGCTGATGCCCTGCGCCAACAGGGCGGCGGCCAGGGCGGCCGAACGGCGGTCGAGATCGGCGTAGGACAATCTCCGCCCGTCGGCGATGAGGAACGGCCTGTCGCCGAAACGGGCTGCGCAAAACCTCACCAGTGCAGGGATCGTGGGCAAGATCGTCGGAAGGGGCATGAGCGCAGAATAGTAGCCTTTCCGAAACCGAGAACAGCGGTTCTCATTAGGCGGTGTGAGCCTACAATACCGCGATGGCCACAGGATTGAAGGGTTCGACCGGCGATGACCGGTTGGACCGAGTGGAGTCGAGCCTCGCGATTAGCCAGTTACCCGGCAAGTATGCAATGGCCCTCGATGCCCGTGATCTCGATGCATTGGTGGCGTTGTTCGTCGACGATGTCGACGCGGGCGCCGAGGGGCGCGGCAGGGATGCGTTGAGGCGCTGGTATGACCGCGTGCTCCGACGGTTCTACCGCAGCATCCACCTGATCTGCGGTCACCAGTTCGACTTCGTCGACGCCGATCATGCGACCGGAGCGATTTACTGCCGCGCCGAACACGAGGACGGCGACGGATGGTATGTGATCACGATGCGCTACGACGACGTCTATGAGCGCCGCGACGGCCAGTGGTGCTTCGTCAAGCGGCGGGAGCATCCCTGGTATTCCGTCGATGTCACCGAGCGCCCCGGTCCCGAGTTCATGCGATGGCCGACCGACGTTCGGTTGCGTGCGGCTATGCCCCAACGGATGCCGACCTGGCGGGCCTTTTGGGCCGACGGTGATCCGGGCTTGCCGGGACGGCTGTCGGCGCGTCCGTAAGCACTTCGGCGCTGCCCCGTTGGCGCCGCCGCGGTTTACAAACTCCCTCGAAACTGACATTCTCGGAATGTGTAAACGAGCATTACCGCCGTTTCCCAACTGTTGGTGCGCTCGCACCCGTACTGCCGTGACCCATGGAGGCCGTCATTTCCGTCGACAAAGTACTCAGCGGTGTTCGCGTGCTGGAGGTTGCCGCGTGGACCTTCGTACCGTCGGCCGGCGCCGTGTTGGCGGAATGGGGTGCCGAGGTCATCAAGGTCGAGCCGCGCGAGGGAGGCGACCCGCAACGCGGCCTCGTGACGATGGGCATCGTCGACGAGGGTGGTGGCGCCGTCAACTACATGATCGAGATACCGAATCGGGGCAAGAAGTCGATCGGCGTCGATCTGAGCACTCCCGGCGGCCAAGACGTCATCCGCAAACTCGCGGCCACCTGCGACGTGTTCCTCACCAGCTACCTACCAAGCCGCCGCAAGAAGATGGGCATCGACGTCGACGACATCAGGGCCGTCAACCCCAACATCGTCTACGTACGCGGGTCGGGCCACGGCCCGAAGGGACCCGACGCCGACAAGCCCGGCTATGACGGCGTCTCTTACTGGGCGCGCGGCGGCATCGCCGCCATGCTCACCGAGGACGCTGAGGAATTGGTGCGTTCACGACCCGCGTTCGGCGACCTGCTCGGCGGAATGACGATCGCTGGGGGTATCGCGGCAGCGCTGTACCGGAAGGCGACCACCGGTCAGGGATCGGTGGTGGATGTCTCCCTCCTCGGGCTTGCGGCTTGGAACCTCAGCCCCGACATCGCAGTGAGCCAGATTCATGGCGGCGGCGCGGTTCCGAGCTGGCGCCACGCCGACGCGCCCAACCCTTTGGTCGGGACCTACCGCACAAAAGATGATCGCCACGTCCAGCTGATGATGTTGCAACTGGACAAGTTCTATGCGGAAGCGATGCGCGTGATCGGCCTACCCGAACTCGTCGATGATGCGCGATTTGCCGAGGCGGCAACGCGATTCGCCAACCGGGCGGAACTCATCTCGCTGACGGACGAAGCGTTTGCCCAACGCACACTCGTCGAATGGCGTGAGGCGCTCGCAGACCTCTCCGGCGCCTGGGGTGTGGTGCAGACACCGGGGGAGGTCTGCCACGACCCGGCGGTGACCGCGAACGGCTATGTCGCGAAGACCGCGACGATGAGCGGAGCGCCTTACTCGTTGCCCACCAACCCCGTCCAATTCGACGAGACGGCCGTCACCCCTTCGGGGGCGCCCGAGCACGGCCAGCACACCGAGGAGGTGCTGATGGAAGCGGGCCTGGACTGGGACACCATCGAAGCCTACAAAGAGGCCGGAGCGATTCTATGACTCCTACTACGCCGTTGCAGGTCTCAGAAGGTAACGTCGAATTCGATCCATTCTCTGAAGATTTCTTCAACGGGGCGTACGACACGTACAGACGCCTGCGCGACAGTGCCCCCGTCTACTACAACCCGAAGTGGGATTTCTGGGCACTGACCCGCTACGACGACGTGGCGCCCGCTACCAAGGACCACGAAACCTATTCGTCGGCAAAGGGTGCGACGCTGGACATGGTTCAGGCGCACGACGACGCGATACCAGTGCCCAAAGTGATCATCTCGATGGACCCACCCGAGCACCAGAAGATGCGCAGGCTGGTGAGCAACGTGTTCACGCCGCGTGCCATCGCGGCGTTGGAAGACATGGTGCGCGAGAAAGTCTACGAACGCATCGACGCGCTCGACCCCTCCTCGTTCGATGTGGTGGCCGATTTCTCGGCGCTGTTCCCGAATGAGGTCATCACCACGATGTTGGGGGTGCCGCCGGACGGTCGCCAGCAGATCCGGCA
>NZ_LZJB01000274.1:0-573 GCF_001666895.1 Mycobacterium sp. E3298 | reverse complement strand
CGGCGTCCTGCAGCACGACGTCACCGATGTCGGGCAGCTCGACGTCGCGGGGGTCGAGCACCTCGACGGCCAGCACCTCGTGGCGGGCCGCGATCGCCCGCAGCGGGCGCATCCAGTTGATCGGCCCCAGGAAGTCGCTGATGATCACCGCCATGCCGCGGCGGCGTTCCGGACGGCGCAGCGCGTCGATGGTCGTCGCCAGATCCCCGCGCACGCCGACCGGCGCCCTCGGGGTGGTGGCGATGGTGCGCAGCAGCGTCTGCTCGTGCTGCCGCCCGGAGCGCGCCGGAACCCGAGTCGTGGTCTGGCCGTTGGAGATCAGCGCCCCGAGCCGGTTGCCGCCGCCGCTGTTGAGGAACGTGATCGCGGCAGCTGCCGCCACGGCCAGGTCGCGCTTCTCGCAGCCCACGGTGCCGAAGTCGAGGCTGGCCGACATGTCGACCACCAGCCACGTCTCCAGCTCACGGTCCGCGATCATCTGCCGGACGTGGGGGTGCGTGGTGCGCGTCGTGACCGCCACCCGCCATCCCGAGCAGCTTGGCATGAACGACGTCAAGACGTGGATCTCGTTCG
>NZ_LZJB01000273.1:0-1019 GCF_001666895.1 Mycobacterium sp. E3298 | reverse complement strand
GGCGACCGAATGGCGGCCGCTGGACCTAGACACCGCCATCGACATGGTGGCCGACCGCTTCGTCGAGGCCCGCCGCCGGGATACGGCCCGCCGCCCGGGTACGGCCCGCCGCCCGGGTACGGCCCGCCGCCCGGGTACGGCCCGCCGGCGTGGCAATCCGGCCCCCGTGTTCCGGCAGCGGTCAAACCCGGCATCATCCCGTTGCGGCCACTCACCCTGGGTGACATCTTCAACGGCGCGGTCGGTTACGTCCGCGCCAATCCGAAGGCCACGCTGGGGCTGACGACCGTCGTGGTGGTGGTCATTCAGATCGTGACGAAACTCGCCGTGTACGGGCCGCTGGCGGCCTACGGCAGGTTGAGCACCGACCACGCGAAGGAACTGACCACCGGGGTCATCGGCGCCTGGTTGACGTCGATGAGCGCCGGCGTCCTGGTCGCCTGGCTAGGCGGCATGCTGTTGTCCGGGATGCTCACGGTCATCGTCGGGCGGGCGGTGTTCGGCTCGCCGATCACCATCGGCGAGACGTGGGCCAGGATCCGTGGGCGCCTGCTGCCCCTGTTCGGTCTGGCCCTGCTGGAGGGGGCCGCCCTGGCGGTCGTCGCCGGGCTGGTGATCGTGGTCATCGCGGTGCTGGCAATGAAAGCCGCGGTCGCCGTGCTGACCAGGAAGAACTTGCTGGCGATCTCGAACGGCACCGCGACCGCCCCCGCGATGACGGACGTCACCAGCAGTGATAACAGCCGAATGCCCAGCACCCGCCAGAAGCCGTTGCGTACCAGAGCGAATGATCGGGTGATGGAGTCCAGGACCGGGAGCCGCTCCAGCACGATCAGCACGGGCGCGAACAACACCACCGTGTACAGGTACATCAACAGCGCGATCACGGCCAGCACCAGCGGCAGACCCAGCACGACCGCCGCCGCGGCGTTGCCGATGGCCGCCAGCACCGCGATGACCACGATCACCAGCCCGGCGACGACCGCCAGGGCGGCCCCCTCCAGCAGGGCCAGACCGAA
>NZ_LZJB01000272.1:0-659 GCF_001666895.1 Mycobacterium sp. E3298 | reverse complement strand
CGCCGCCGCCCTGGGGGAGCTGCCCGATCGAGGCCGGCGCATCGTCGTCGTCGGCCTCTTCCTGCTGTCCGGCGCGGTGATCCTGCTGTGCGCCAAGCCGTTCGCCGACAACTTGGTCGCCGCGGGCACCGAGCTGGGCATCGATCGTTTCCTGCTGGTCCAGTGGCTCGCCCCGCTGGCCTCCGAAGCGCCGGAGTTCATCGTCGCCACCATCTTCGCCGCCCGGGGCAAGGGCACGGCGGCCATCGCCACCCTGATCTCCTCGAAGGTCAACCAGTGGACGTTGCTGATCGGATCGCTGCCGATTGCCCACCTCCTCGGCGGCGGCGGCTTCGCACTGCAGCTCGACCCGCGCCAGGTGGAGGAAGTGCTGCTGACGGCGACCCAGACCATGATGGGCGTGGCGCTGTTGTTGGCGCTGCGGTTCAACCGCGCCGCGGCGTGCACGCTGCTCGGCTTGTTCGTCGTGCAGTTCCCGATCGCCTCGACGCATGGCCGGCTGCTGCTCTGCGCCGTGTACACCGTGGTGGCCGTCGTCGCGCTGATCCGCTACCGCCGTCACCTGGCCGCCACCCTGCGGGCGCCGTTCTTCGGGACGGCAATCCGGCACACCGGTCACCCGCACCATCCGGGGCCAGACGCCTAGTCGCGGCCCTAGC
>NZ_LZJB01000271.1:0-8695 GCF_001666895.1 Mycobacterium sp. E3298 | reverse complement strand
GGCGTCGATGCGGATGACATCGGCGCCCAAGTCGCCCAACAGCATTCCGCCGAACGGCGCCCGGTCCGGTTCGCCCACCCCGACACCGCCATCGCTTCCCGGTGACCACACGCGCGCGCTGCTGGTCGAACTGGGGTTGAACGCACAAGAGATCACCGAGCTTGTTCAGGCGGGCGTGGTGGCACAAAGCAACCGAGAGGGACGATAGATGTCGTGGGACTTCTCCACCGATCCCGAATGGGCACAGCAACTCAAATGGGTCGAGGACTTCGTGCGCGAAGAGTGCGAACCCATCGACCTGATCGTCAAGGAATCCCACGACCTCAACGACCCGGTGCGCCAGGCGCTGATCCCACCACTGCAAGACATCGTCAAGGAGCGTGGCCTGTGGGCCACCCACCTCGGGCCGCACCTGGGCGGCCCGGGCTACGGCCAGGTGAAACTCGCGCTGCTCAACGAGATCCTGGGCCGGTCGGAGTGCGCGCCGATCGTATTCGGCTCCCAGGCCCCCGACTCCGGCAACAGCGAGATCCTGGCGCACTACGGCACGCCCGAGCTCAAGGCCCGCTATCTCGAGCCGCTGCTCGACAACCGCATCGTGTCCTGCTTCTCGATGACAGAGCCGCAGGGCGGCGCCGACCCCAAGGTCTTCCGCACCACCGCGGTGCAGGACGGGAATCACTGGATCATCAACGGGGAGAAGTGGTTCTCGTCATTCGCCTCGATGGCGTCATTCCTGATCGTGATGGCCATGACCGATCCCGACGCGCCGCCCTACCAGCGTTACTCGATGTTCGTCGTGCCCGGCGACACGCCCGGCATCAACGTGCTGCGCGACGTCGGCCTCGGCTATCAGCCGGTGGGCGGCGGGCGCGAGGGCTATGTCCGCTACGAGAACGTCCGCGTGCCGGCCGACCACATGCTGGGTCCGCGGGGCGGGGCCTTCGTCGTGGCCCAAACCCGCCTGGGCGGCGGGCGGATTCATCACGCGATGCGCACGGTCGGCCTGGTCCGCCGGATCTTCGACATGCTCTGCGAGCGGGCGGTTTCGCGGTACACGCAAGGCGAGGTGCTCTCCAACAAGCAACTCGTGCAGGAGATGATCGCCGACTCCTGGATGGAGATCGAGGCCTTCCGACTGCTGACACTGCAAACCGCTTGGAAGATAGACCAATTCAACGACTATCAGGCGGTGCGGGCGGACATCTCGGCGGTGAAGGCGATGATGCAGAAGGTGCTACACGACGTCTCGTCGCGAGCGCTACAGCTGCACGGGTCGCTGGGCACCACCCACGAGATGCCGTTCGTGCAGTACCTGGTGGAGTCGTTCGTGCTGGGGCTTGCCGACGGCCCGACCGAGGTGCACAAGGTGACGCTGGCCCGGTTGCTGCTCAAAGACCGCACGCCCGCGCCCGATCTGTTCCCGTCCGAACATCTGCTGCGGTTGCGCGCGGCGGCCGAGGCCAAGTTCGCCGACAAGTTGGCCGGCATCCCGCGGCGTGGCGATCGCTAGCGCGGCGGAGCCGGGCGAAGCGGGTCGCCACCGTCCGCCCGTGGCGATCGCTAGCGCGGCGGAGCCGGGCGAAGCGGGTCGCCACCGTCCGCCTTTAGACGGCTTTCGTGACACCGACGTACGACAGCACCACGTCGGACAGATCGGTCATCCGAGTGAGCACCGCGTAGGAACGGATGAACGACTGGCCCACGCATCCGTCGATCTTGATGTGGAAGTTGCTGATCATCACCCAGGGGTTCGCACCCTTGAAATTCTTCTTGATCACCGGCACCGTCAGGACGAGGCCGGGTTTCATTCCGATGCTCATCACGCCGTTCATCGGCGTCGAAACGAACGGCAGCAGGGGCGGCAACGTACCGGTGGTGTCGAAGGTGGGGCTGACGCCGGGGATGATGCCGGCACCGCCCTCCATGATCACGCCGTTGGAGGTACTCATATCGATCCCGCAGCCGATCTGGTAACCCACCTCCAGGATTCCGTGGGGCTCTTCCGGTCCTTTCAGCGAGCCGACGAAGATGCCGCTGGCCATGTATTCGCGCGAGGCGATGGAGGTGGTCAGCGGTGCCACCGGGACTTGCATCTCGTCCTTCGCGCCCAGCCCCAGGGTCCAGCCGTCGGGAGTGTTCAACAGGACGGGGGGATTCGATGGCACCGTCCCGTCGGCCGGTGCCGAAGTCGCAGCGGCAGGCTCGATCTCGGGACCGTCATCGGGATCACCGGACGCCGCCGGCGCCGTGACCACAGACAAAACGAGGCACGCGGCGACCACCAGGGCACGACGAACGACCACGGTTACCGGCCTCACGCACGCCAACGTACGCAATGCCCTTTTCGAGTCGCGAAATTTGCTGGCCGGCCGATCAAAGTCGTTGTGTGTTCGTGACTCTTATGCGACATGGACGCCGAAGCTAGAATTAGGCTTTGTTAGCCGGCAGTTCAGGCAAACGACGGAAGGGCCGCGACCATGAAGCGCAGATTCGCCACCGTACTTGTCGTGGGTTCGGTGGCCGTCGCAGTCATGACCGGCGCCGGCGGATTCGCGGTCGGAACGGCACTCGCGTCTCCAGACCCGGGCCAGGTGGACGACATCCCGACGATCGACGAATGGCAGATCCAGTACCCGACGACGATGACGAACCCATACGAAGATTCAGTCGGCTCTTCGGGTGACTGGGGTGGCGTCGGGATGTGGTGCCAAAATCTCCACGCCAATTGCGCCTGATCACCCACGCCGTCGAATCAGCAGTGACCGCGCGCGGTCCAGCAACCCCGGCAGCGTTGCCGCCATCGCTTCCAGTTCCGCTCGCGGGGCCGCTCGTCGCCGATTGTGCTTGACGATCAGCGACCACGTCGCCGCCGATTTGAAGCAGGCGAGCGCGCGGAACCAGGCCACGTCGGGGACGTTGCGGCCCAGTTCTTTCCGATAGATTTCGGCGAGTTCGGCGACGGACGGCACCACCGCCGCCGAGCGCGGAACGCGCCGGTACGTGTCCGGGTCGCAGTTGATCAAGAACCAGCCGGCGTCGATCCGCGGATCGCCCACCGACCAGATCTCCCAGTCGATCACCGCATTGATGCGCGAGCCGGTCGCCATCAGGTTGCCCAAACGGAAGTCACCGTGCACCACGCTCGGCCCCATGGCCGTTGGCGCGCAACCCAACAACGCGTCCCGCACCCCCGCCCAATCGGGCACCAACACCGGATCGACGGTCTGCAGCGTCTCGGACCAACGCCAGACTTCTGCGACCGCATCGACAATCGGTTCATCACCCAGGCCGACTTCGCCGGGCCGCAAACCGTGCAGCGCGGCCATGGCCCGGCCTGCGTTGCGGTACCGCTCGGCCAAGCCGGCGCCGCCGGCGCAACCGTCGAAAAGCGGCTCGACACATTCGCCTTCAACGTGTGACATCACGAACAGCGGCGGCGTATGCGGCGGTTCCCCCGGGTCCTCCCACAACACGTCGGGCACCGGAACCGCGCTGCCCGCAAGGGTTTTCAATATGCGGGCCTGGCGCAGCACGTCGCGATGCGCGACCGGCTCGACCCCGGGCGGGGCGACCTTGATCACCGCGGGCCGCCCGTCCAGGGCGCCCCGGAAGGTGAGGCTGGAGGCGCCCCCGGAAATCGGTGCGACGCCGGTGATTCCGGCGCCCGCCAAGCGCCGCCGCAGCGCGGCTAAATCCAGTTCGGCCATTCAGCCGGCCGACCTGGTCCAGCCGACCTCGGCGAGGAAGGGCTGGGTGTGCGCGATGCGCCCGGTCAGGGTCTTCGGGTCACCGGTACACAGCCGGAAGGCCGTCTCGGTGATCAGTTCGACGTCTTCGGTGTCGGTCTTGGCCAGGTCGAGGGCGCCGGCCCCGGGCGTGGCCACGGGATTGCTGGGAGCCGCGGCGTTGACGGCGATCCCGTCGTCGTACAGTTCGGCCGCAAGGCTTTTCGTCAGCCGGTTGAGCGCCGCCTTGACCGTCCCGTAGAAGCCGAAGCCCGCGGTGCGGTCGAACTCGGAGAACGGCGGGCCCGGTGGCAGGTCACCGGCCAACGAGGTCAGGTTCAGGATCCAGCCCCGCCCGCGCTCCCGCATCGCCGGAATCGCCAACTGGCTCAACTGCAATGGGCCGAGGACATGCATCTCCATCATCAGGCGGGCCCGCCGCTCCGGGAAGCCGTCCAGGGGCCGCAGGAAGGTCACCGCCGCGTTGTTGACCAAGATGTCGGGGGCGCCTACGGCGCTGACCACTTCGGCGAACAACCTTTCCCGTTCCTCGGGCCGCGACAGGTCGGCTTGGACCGCGACGGCCTTCCCGCCGCGCGCGACGATCTCGGCCAGGGTCTCGCCCAACGAGCCCTGGTACTTGGGGTCCGGATCCATCGTGCGGGCGGTCAGCGCGACCGTGGCACCGCGCACGGCGAGCCGTGCGGCGATCGCCTTGCCCAGCCCCCGGCTGCTCCCGGTGACGAGGGCCACCATGCCATCGCACCGTTGGTCCGCGCTCATCCTCGACCTCCTACGGAAATGGCTTCTCCGCATCAGAGAATGCCATTATCGCCGGTCGAGGGGAAGTGCCCTCCCCCGCAGCGCGTCGATCGAATAGCTCCCGCCACCCGTGAAGACGAGCAGCAGGAACGCGAAGCAGAACAGGATCGACAAGCCGCCGCCGTTGCCCGCCGGCGGATCGGCGACCGGCCAGAGCGCTTGCGGCTGGTGGATCCAGAAATAGGCGACCGCCATCTCCCCGGAGGCCACGAATGCGACGGCCCGCGTGCACAGTCCGGCGGCGATCAGCACACCCGCGACGACCTCGATCAGCCCGGCGTACCAGCCGGGCCAGGAGCCGAACTCGACGCGAACCGGCGACGCCACCGGCCAATCGAACAGGCTCCTCGATCCGTAGGCGGCGAACAGCAGACCGTAGACAATGCGAAACACACTCAGCACCGCCGGGGCGTAGCGGCTCAGATCCTTCGTCACGATCCAGAGGTTACGGTCACGGTCCAGTCGAGGAGGCGCCGCCAGAGCCGATGCCGGCTCGACGCCATGTTGTGGCAGTGCGCGCTGTCGGCCAAGACCAGCGTGGTGATGTCGGGACAGGCGCGATACAGGCCGGCCTCGGCCCGCGGATCCGGCGACACGTCGACGGCGCCGAACACGATCAACACCGGAACCTCGATCTGTGCGGCTCGCTCGGCAACGACGCCGGGAATCATGGCGGTCCCGAACACGCGCGGCACCAGCGATTTCGCGACGACGCAGTCCGCCGCGACGACGTCGGCGGGGACGTCGGCGAGGTGAAACCAGCTCTGCAGGTGCTCGCGCGGGCCCTCGAAGTAGGGCTGGGGCAAGGCGGCGAGGATCTCCCGCTCGAGGTCGGCGCGTCCACGCGCAGTCGCCGACCGGGCAATGAATCCGGGGTCCAGGTTCAGCGGCGCGACGTGTTGATTGGTGCAGCCGAGCAGGGCCAGCGCGGCGTAGCTGGAGAACAGCGCTTGCTGGGTGACGGCCAGGTAGCCGCCGAGGGAATGCGCCAGGGCCACCGGCGGCGCGTGGACTCCGATTGCGCCGGGCAACGCGGCCACGGCGTGCGCGAGCGTGGCGGCGATGTCACGAAAGCCGAAATCCCTTGCCGGTTGTGAACTTTCACCCGTGCCCAGCGGATCGATGGTCACCACGCCGTAGCCGTTGCCCGTCGCGAACTCCGCGAAGCTGTACCCATGGCGGCCGGGTATACGCAGATCCCAGTAGTCACGGCTGTAGGTGCCGCCCGGCAGGCAAACCAAGAGCCCGAGCGGCTCCCCGCGCGCCGGATAGTGGGTGGCCGCAAGCGACGCCCGCTCCCCGATCACGTCACCGACGTCGAACGTCAACGGCTGCGCGGCAAAGGTCATACGGCGCAATCCTTCCACGACCTGTCCTGTACACACATACATGTACGTCCACACGCAAGGAGGCGTCTTGACTTACGTGTTTCTCCTCTGCGCCATCGTCGCGGAGGTGATCGCGACCAGCCTGCTCAAGAGCACGGAGGGTTTCACCCGACTGTGGCCGACGGTCATCTGCCTGACCGGCTACGCCGTCTCGTTCGCGCTCTTGGCGCTGTCGATCGCGCGCGGCATGCAGACAGACGTCGCCTACGCGTTGTGGTCGGCGATCGGCACCGCCCTGATCGTGCTGATCGCCGTGTTGTTTCTCGGCTCGCCGGTGTCTGTCGCGAAGGTCGTCGGCGTCGGGTTGATCATCGCCGGCGTGGTCACGTTGAACCTCTCCGGCGCCCATTGAGGCTAGGCGTGGGCCGCCGTTTCGTCGCCGGCCCGTGAGCTGCTGTTTACGCAACGGCCTTCAACCGCGCGCCTGGTGTGCAAACATCGCTGCCAGACTGACGCTCTGCCGTCCCCCGGGCGGCTCGGTTGATATTGCGGCAACCTCTAGGGAGCAGGACCACCATGACCGATGTCGAACAGACACCCCCCGACGGAGTCTCTCCCGCCAGCCCTACGCGGGCGGATCTGGTTGAGCACTCGCGCACGGGGATGAGCGCGGCCGCACTGCAGCGGGCCATCAACGACCACCTGCGCTACTCCATCGGCCGCCCGGCCGCGGCCCGGCGGCCCGAGCACTACTACCGGGCACTCGCCCTGGCCGTGCGCGACCGCATGCAGGACCGCCGGGTGGTCTCGACGCAAACCTCGCTCGATCTCGGCCGCAAGGTGACCTGCTACCTGTCGGCGGAATTCCTGATGGGGCCGCAACTGGGCAACAATCTGCTGAACCTCGGCATGGAGCGCGCGGCCCGGGAGGCGCTGGCGGCGATGGGCCAGAACCTCGACACCGTACTGGCGTGCGAAGAGGAACCGGGACTGGGCAACGGCGGCCTCGGCCGGCTGGCCGCGTGCTATCTGGACTCGCTGGCCACCCTGGAGCGGCCGGCGATCGGTTACGGAATCCGCTACGAGTTCGGCATTTTCGACCAGGAGATCCACGACGGCTGGCAGGTCGAACAGACCGACAACTGGCTCGACCACGGAAACCCCTGGGAGATCGCCAAACCCGACGTCAACTACCTGGTCAAGTGGGGCGGCTACGCCGCGCACTACACGGACGACGGCGGCCATGATCGCGTCCGGTGGGTGCCGGGGCGGGTGCTCAAGGGCGTCGCCTATGACACCCCCATCCAGGGTTACGGGGTGAACACCTGCAACGTGCTGACGTTGTGGAGCGCACGGGCCGTCAAGTCTTTCGCGCTGGAAGCGTTCAACACCGGTGACTACTACGGCGCCGTCGAAGACGAGGTGATGTCGGAAACGGTCACCAAGGTGCTGTATCCGAACGACGAGCCGGAGGCGGGCAAACAGTTGCGCCTGCTGCAGCAGTACTTCTTCGTGTCGTGCTCCCTGCAACACGTGCTGCACATCATGGACGACCTGGCCGACGTCTCCGTCAGGGAGCTACCCCAGCGGTTTGCCGTGCAGCTCAACGACACCCATCCCTCGATCGGCGTCGCCGAACTGATGCGGTTGCTGGTCGACGAGCGACAGCTGGACTGGGACGAGGCGTGGGAAATCACGGTCGCCACGTTCGGCTACACCAACCACACCCTGCTGCCGGAGGCGCTGGAGACCTGGCCGCTGGAGCTCTTCGCGGAAGCGCTACCGCGCCATCTCGAGATCATCTACGAAATCAACCGCCGGTTCCTCGACGAGGTGCGCGCCCGGTTCCCCGGTGACGAGGAGCGGATCGGCCGGATGTCGCTCATCGGCGAAAACGGCGGCAAGAACGTCCGAATGGCGCACCTGGCCACGGTGGGCAGCCACGCCATCAACGGCGTCGCCGCCCTGCACTCGGAGCTCCTGAAAAGCAGTGTGCTCAAGGACTTCTACGAGATGTGGCCCGAGCGTTTCAGCAATAAGACCAATGGCGTGACGCCGCGCCGCTTCCTTGCGCTGGCCAATCCCGGGCTCCGGGAACTGTTGGACCGCACCGTCGGTGACGGCTGGCTGACCGATCTGGGACGTCTGCGCGGCCTGGAGCCATTCGCCGAGGACGCCGCCTTCCGGCGGGAATGGCGTGACATCAAACGCAATAACAAGGCGCGCCTGGCCAAGTACATCCGCTCGGTGGCCGGCGTCGAACTCAATCCGGACTGGATGTTCGACGTCCAGGTCAAGCGCATCCACGAGTACAAGCGTCAGCATCTCAACGTGCTGCACGTCGTGGCGCTGTACCACCGGCTCAAGCAGAACCCCGGCCTGTCCATTCCGCAGCGTGCCTTCATCTTCGGCGGCAAGGCGGCGCCCGGGTACTTCATGGCGAAGCGAATCATCAAGCTGATCAACGCCGTTGGGGAAACCGTCAACGCCGACCCGGACGTCAACCGATTCCTGAGGGTCGCGTTCGTGCCCAACTTCAACGTGCAGAACGCCCACATGATCTACCCCGCCGCCGACCTGTCCGAGCAGATCTCCACCGCGGGCAAGGAAGCGTCGGGCACCGGGAACATGAAGTTCATGATCAACGGCGCGCTGACGGTCGGCACGCTCGACGGCGCGAACGTGGAGATGCGCGACGAGGTGGGTGCGGAGAACTTCTTCCTGTTCGGCCTGACCGAGCAGGAGGTCGAGGCGGTCAAGGCGAGCGGGTACCGCCCGGCCGACTACATCGACGGTGACGCCGAGCTGCGCGCGGTG
>NZ_LZJB01000270.1:0-5792 GCF_001666895.1 Mycobacterium sp. E3298 | reverse complement strand
GGGCTCCGCCATCCGGGGCAAACGGTTGTTTCATCCGATCGGGGTTCTGGCGGAGGGCTTCATCGAACGGGTCGCCCCGGCCGGCCAGGGGCTGCCCATTTCGTCGTCCGAGGTTGTCGCCCGGGTGTCGAAGGCCAGTGGCACGCCCGGGGCCTTGCCTGACTTCATCGGCCTGGCTTTCCGGGTCACACCGCCGCAGGGGACCGGGCCGTGGGACATCCTGGTCGTCTCCTCGGGCTCGGGGCTGCTGTCCCGGGCACTCGCGCTGCGCCCTGCCATCTCGTGGAGCGATCAGACGCTGACCACCCTGATGCCGCTGCACTACCGGGGAGCCAATTGGTGGCTCAGGGCCCGGATCGTCAGCAAGATCGACGGTCCCGGCCTGTCGCTGGACGGCGTGCGCGACCGCCTCGAGCACGACAGCATCGAGGTCTCGCTCGACCAAGCCTGTGGCAGTGGGGATTTCACGCCGCTGGGCCGGCTCACGCTGACCGGGGCCGTCGATCCCGAACCGGCGGCCGACGTGTCATTCGATCCCGTGATCAACACGCCACCCGGCGTGAGCCTGCGCCCGCGCTGGCTCGCCGATCTGCGCGCCCGCGCCTACCGGCGAAGCCGGCATGGCAGGGACGCGGAATAGGAGACCGGGCAGTGGATTCACGGTCGTTCGTCGAGGTGGTCACCCGCGACGCGTCGGCCGGACGGACCGCTCACCGCTCGACCGGTGCGCAGACTCGTCACGGCAGCGTGGTGATGGTCCCGGCCGTCAAGAGATCGGTGTAATAGCTTCCGCCAGGGTAGAAATCGGGTGTGGTCGTTCCCGCGATCATGTCGGCGATCCAGCCCCGGGTCAGACCCCAGACCGCGGCGACGTTGTCGGCCTTCGGGCGCCCACACACGAGGTTCTCGTAACCCGGCGACGACGGGCCGAGTGCGTCGCCGTGGGCGCCGGTCGTGATTTTCACCCCGTGAAACGTGCGGTCCGGGAAGTACCGCTCGATCGCCTTGGTCCCGCGTTGAAAGAAGTTGCACAGCAGATGCGGCGACGCCGTGGCGTAGATCGGCAGCGTCGTACCCGCGAGGCCCGCCAGCGCGTCGTCGGTATTGGAGCCGAGGAACGACTTGACGCCGTCCTCGCTGACCACGCCGCGCAGCTGGGTGAAGGCGGCCGGGTAGGAGCTGTGCAGGCGCTCGGCGACGTATTCGACGGCCTCGGAGCCCGCCGAGTGGCCGACGAACACCATGTTGTCGGGTAGCGGCGCGACGGGGCGGCCGGCCTTCTCGGCCGCCGTCGCGAACGACGTCGCCAACGCGCCCCGCGGGTCGTCTTTGTGCGCGAAGACGTCCGCGATGTTGTCCAGGAACCCTCTGTTGTCGATCAGGTGCTCCACGGTGCAGCCGAAGATGTTGAGGGTGGACAGGGTGGTGGCCACCACCAGGTAACCGCTGCCCGCGAGCTCGGGGCCGAACGCGGACCACACCTTCTTGCCTTCCACGAATCCGTGCTGCAACCAGACCAGCCCGAGCGGGGGCGTGCTGGGGAAATACCACGTCGTGGGTACCGCCTGCGTTGCGCTTGCGCAGGTGACGTCGGTCGTGCTGTCGGCCTCCGTGGCTTCGGCCCGGGCCGGGCACGGGGCGAACGCGATCGCGGCCAGCGCGACGATGCCGATCACGGTCGCGCTGGTCCGACGGGCACGCCAGGCCGGCGCACCGAACTTCATTAAGGGATTGAACCATTAAGTTAGTTAAATGGGGCCTCATCGGCCCCCAATCCCGCTATGTGCGATTCAGCGGGCGTGCCCGAGCAGGTGGCGGAGCGCCTGATCGAGGTCGGGTTGGCGGAACCGGTGCCCTTGCGCGCTCAGCTTGTGCGGAAGAACCCGCTGGCTGGCGCACGCCAATTCGCGTGCGCCCTGCTCGCCGAGCAGCACCCGCGGCCCCAGCGACGGCACCGGCAACACCGCGGGCCGGTGCACGACGCGCGCCAGCGTCGTCGTGTACTCGCTGTTGCGAACCGGCTGCGGGGCAACGGCGTTCACGGCTCCCGACAGCGCCCGGTCCCATAGAGCGCGGTGGTAGATGTCGACCAGGTCGTCGATCCCGATCCACGACAACCATTGCCGGCCGTCGCCCAGTCGCCCGCCCAACCCGGCGCTGAACAACGGGCGCATCAGCTTCAGCGTGCCCCCGCGCGGGGATTGCACGATCCCGGTGCGCACCCGTACCACGCGCACCCCGGACTGCTCGGCGGGCTCGGTTGCGGCCTCCCAGTCGGCGACCACGTCGGCGAGGAAACCGCCGCCCCGGTCGCTGTCCTCGGTGAGGACCTCGTCGCCCCGGTCGGATCCGTAATATCCGATCGCCGACGCCGAGATGAGCACCGCCGGGCGGTCGTTGGCGCGGCCGAGCGCCTCGGCGAGGCGGCGGGTGGGGCCAATCCTGCTGTCGCGGATGGCATGTCGATGTTTGTCGGTGAACCGGCCGGCGATCGAGGCCCCCGCCAGATGGATGACGGCGTCCACGCGATCGAACAGTCCCGGGTCGGGGTCGTCGGGATCCCACTCGCGCTCGTCGTCTCCGCGCGCAGGGCGGCGCACCAACCGGATGACGCGATGGCCGCCCGTGCTCAGAAACGCCGTCAACGCCGAACCCACCAGCCCGGACGCACCGGTGACCGCGACGGTCAGCGGAGCCAGCCCGTTGTCGGCGGCCAGCCGGTGGGCGGCCAGATCGTCGGCGAGCTGACGGTGCCGGTAGGTGAACATGGGCCGCAGCAACGACCCGGGCACCGGTGTGTCCACCCGGTCGATGACCCGGGTGCGGCCGTCGCCGACGGCCTCGAAGTCATGGGTGTGCCGCCAGCGCACGGCGATTCGGGTGGGCAGCGTGGCCAGGCCGTCGCCGCCGATGGCGTCCACGAAGCGCCGCGGCGGGTCGTAGTCTGCCGGCTGGTGGACGGCGACCCAGCGCAGGCCGCCCGGTAGCGCCAGCGTCGCCCGCCCGTCCTTGAGTGAGGCGGCCTCGGAGACCAGGCGCATGGGTTGCCACGGCGGTGAGAGCCGGGCGAACGCGCCCGGCCTGGCGTGCCAGGCGAACACGTCGCCGATCGGCGCGTCGACCACGCTCGAAAATTCCAGCCCCATCGCTGCAGGCTAGCGGTTGGGCAGCGCGTGCTCCACGATGGGCATGCGCGGCTGGGGCTGCCGCTCGCCGCGCTTGGCGGCGAGATATACCTGCGCGGTCTCCCGGGCCACGGTCTTCCAGTCGAAGGCCGAGGTGAGCCGTTCGCGGGCGGCGCGGGCGCGCTGCTGCGCGGCGAATGGATCATCGAGCACGACCCGCACGGCCGAGGCGAGCCGGGCGACGTCGCGGGGTGGGCAGGAGACCCCGGTCTGGCCGTTGATCACCGCCTCGCCCAGGCCCCCGATGTTCGACGTGACGAGCGGCGTCCCCGCCGCGGCGGCTTCCAGCGCGACGATCCCGAACGGCTCGTAGTGGCTGGGCAGCACCGCGGCGTCGGCCCGGTGCAGCACCGCGAGCAGCTCGGCATGGCCGAGGTGGCCGACGAACCGAGTCGCCTTGAGCACCCGATGTTTTCGGGCCTGCGCGACGAGCCACTCCTGCTGCGTGCCCTCCCCGGCGATGGTCAGGGTGGTCCCGGGGTGGGCGCGCCGGATGCGGGGCAGGGCGGCGATGACGTCATGCACACCCTTTTCGTATTCCAGCCGCCCGAGGAAGAGCAGTTCGGCGGGACCGGTGCGCGGCCGGCGCTCGGCGAACGGCCAGCGCGCGGCGTCGATTCCGTTGCGGATGACCGTGATTGCGGCCAGGCCGGGCCCGAACAGTTCGGTGATCTCGTCGGACATCGACGCCGAACAGGTGATCAGCGAATCGGATTCGCGCACCAACCACGACTCCACGGCGTGCACCTGACGACTGATAGCGCCGGACACCCAGCCGGAGTGCCGTCCGGCCTCGGTGGCGTGGATGGTGGAAACCATTGGCACGTCGTAGAACTGCGCGAGCGTGATCGCCGGATGGGCCACCAGCCAGTCGTGCGCGTGCACGACGTCGGGACGCCACGGCCGGTTCGTGCCCCGCTTCTTCAACGACAGGCCCTCGCGCGTCATGGAATGGCCCATGGCCAGCGTCCACGCCATCATGTCGGTGCTGAACGAGAACTCGTGCGGGTCTTGGGCTGCGGCGATCACCCGGACTCCGTCGACCACCTCGTCGGACGACGGGTGCGTGCTGGGGTCGGTGCCCGTGGGGCGGCGGGACAGCACGACGACCTCGTGCCCGGCCGCGGCCAGCGCCGTCGACAGGTGATGCACGTGCCGGCCGAGCCCGCCGATCACCACCGGCGGGTACTCCCACGAGACCATCAGGATCTTCACGCGGCCGCCAAGCTCATCGGGGCAGCCTGCGCGCGTCCAGGGCGCCGAACAGTCCGTCGGCGCGGTTCCAGCCTTCGGCCAGGCGCCCAGCGGCGTCCCGGCGCCCGGACGCGAGCGCCCCGGCGATCTCGCGGGTCGCGTGGGCGTGCAGGTGGGCGCGGTAGCGCGCGTAGTCGGCGGCCGAGTCCTTACTCACCATGAACGGCCAGTCGCTGGACACGGTGAGCAGGGTCTCGCGCAGGATCTGGTCGGCGACGTGGTCGCGAGGCAGCGGCCCATCCAGCGAGGCCCGTTGCGCGAGCGCCTTATCCACTGTGCTCAGCGCCGTGTCGACCACTTCGTTGTTGAGCTGGACCAGGTCGGCCACCTTCTCGCCCGCCCAGACCTGCCAGTCCTTGCCCGAGCCCCACGAACTGGGCGGCAACGCGACCGGGCGCCCGACGAATCCGCCGTCGATGGCGTCGTTCAGCGTCCCCACCCGCACTCCGGCGGCGGGCAGGGCGCGCAGCAGCCGCTGCAGCCACGTCGGCCCCTCGTACCACCAGTGGCCGAAAAGTTCGGTGTCGAAGGCGGCGACCACGTGCGCGGGGCGCCCGATGCGGTCGGATTCGCTGGTCAGCCGGTTGCGGACCACCTCGACGAAGTCGGCGACGTGGACGTCGACGGCGTGGTCGGCGCGCTCGGGGTCGTAGGGGGCCTTGGCCTCCGACGCCACGTTGCGGCCGGTCACCCGTGCCGGCTTCAGCCCGGTGAGGTGGTCGTAGGTGTGGAAGTCGCGGTAGGCGGCGTGCCCGGGGTAGCCGGACTTGGGTGACCACACCCGGTAGCTGACCTGCAGGTCGCGTCCGAACGCGACGACGTCGGTGTCGCCGACGGGCCGGCCCAGCGCGGTGTCGCCGTGCAGCGACGGGCCGTCGACCATGAAGTGGGTGACACCGGCGGCGGCGTAGTCGTGCTCCATGCCCGGGGCATAGGCACATTCGGGCGCCCAGATCCCGCTGGGGCCCTGCCCTTTTCGCGTCCCCAGCCGCGACTGCGCGTCGCCCAGCCCCTCGCGCAGGGCGAACTCGCGCAGCCGCGGCGCGAGCAGCGGCTGGAAGGGGTGGGCCAGCGGGCCGCCGAGCAACTCCACGGTGCCGGCGTCGAGCAGGCCGCGCAGCAGCGGGCTGGCGCCGTGCCGCCATCGGGTGGCGAAATCCTCCAGCGCCCCGTCCGCCTCGGCGCATTCACGAATCCCCAAGGCGCGCAACGCTTCCGGCGTGCAAGATTGGTATTCGGCCGACTTCGAGCGCGCGGCGGACCGGACGCTGGCCGCCTCGGCGGCCCGCAGCCGCCAGTTGGCGAGCCAATGGTGCATGCCGTCCAGGCAGTACGGGTCGTCGAGCTGCGCGT